>JBNLFC010000124.1:0-9098 GCA_050305335.1 Leptospirales bacterium | reverse complement strand
CAGGGCACTCCAGCGTGCAGCGACCGCATTCGATACAGGATAGGCCATCCAGAAGGGATCCGGCGCTCAGCTCTGTAGCATTGGCGGCGCCAAAGATCGCACTATCACTTTCCAGATCGATTGTTTTCATTTCACCTTTCGGTCTCGTTTCAATGACTGTATAGTTGATGGGAGCGAAGATCAGGTGGGCATGCTTGGATACAGGAATATAAACCATGAAGGCGTACACTGCCAGAAGGTGAATCCACCAGGAGTAGTGAAATACATTCACTGCCGTCAGGAAGTTATCTAAACCCATTAAGGAAAGCATGAAAAGCGCGGGACGTTGCAACATAGAAACCGGATGTTGTTCGATTATAGCACTGGCAAGTCCACCCGCGATGGTGGAGAGCATAAGAATCATGATGAGAGAAATCACAATGGCCGATTGCAAGGAGGGAAGGTCCAATCCTTTGCGGTGAAAGATCCAGCGACGGCCTGCGAAAAAAAGAAGGCCCGCAACTACGGCAAGGGAGAAATAGAGAAGAATCCCTTCATACAACCGGCTTCCGCCTGTGAAAATGAAGAGTGGAATGATAAGAAAGCTGATGAGAAGCGGAACGAGGAATTGTTTTTCTTTTTGGCTTTTCTTTCCTTCCTGCAGCATTGCATAACCATTTCGGTAGAGATAAAATATGAATACATAGAGGGCTATCAGGGCGGAAAGAATGCCGAAAGCGAGAGCTTCTCCCATTTCAGGAAGAAGGGCAATGTGTGAAGGAATTTGAAAGGAGTAGGGATCTATGTCCATTTTAAAAAGAAGATACCAGAGATTACCCGCAATCATCTGAGCTCCGGTGTGGACTATATAAACGACAAAGCCATAAAAGATGAGGGCATGCATAAGTCCCCTGAGCGGCTTCTGGAACAGTTTTTGCTGAAAGATTACGTTATAGAGCAAAGACCGGAAAGAGTCAAGAGCACCCGCTGTTTCTCCCCGGGCCTGGCCCTTCGCTACCGCCTGCAATCTTCGGGAAATGCTGTAAAAGAAGAGGCCTACAGCAATAGAAAAGAGAGTGAGGTGAAATAGATTGATGAGTATATGTGTAATGGGCATGGTAATCTCCTGCGATCCATCCTATCAGAGGCTGCCGGAGAAGCGACTTGAAAAATGGTGTCCCTGAAGAAAGAGCATGTTTTTTTTGCCAGAGATGGAAACTCGAACGCGGGAAGTAGAATCTATACTCGAGAAAGCCTTACGCGGGAATCGCATTACGCCCGAAGAGGCATTGCTTCTATATAATAACGGCGGTTATCATCAAATTGCCTACGTCGCATCGGAGCTGCGCAATCGGAAAATCTCTTCGGACCAGGCATCTTATACCCTCTTTCGTATTGTCAATTATACGGATTATTGTAGTATTCAATGCTCGTTTTGCAGCTTCAAAGCAAAGCCAGATGGGGATTTCTATGTTCTGACTCCGGATCAGGTGCTGGATAAGATGAGCGAAGCTCACCAGCTTGGTGCAACACAACTTTTTTTTCAGGGAGGAGTTCACCCCGGGCTTCCGCTGGATTACTATCTGGAAATCCTGCAGAGGGTTAAAGAGAGATTCGGGAGCACTCTCCACATTCGCGCTTTTTCGCCTGTGGAGCTTCTTCATCTGGCTAAAAACTCAGGTCTTGCTCTGGATGATCTGCTTCAACGTCTCAAAAAGGCCGGGCTGGATTCCGTGCCAGGGGCAGGGGCGGAAATATTGACCGAGCGCATGCGCCAGATTCTTTCTCCAGCCAAGACCAGTGTCTCTCAGTGGGTCGAGATTATGGAATCCTGCCATAGAGCCCACTTGCCAGGCAGCGCTAACATTGTATTTGGCTCTTCAGAAACCCGCGAGGAAGTCATAGAACATTTGTCTCTTGTACGAGACATTCAGGATCGTACAGGAGGCTTTCACTCCTTTGTGCCGTGGACTTTTCAGCAGCAGACGAAAGATTTTTATGTGAGGAAAGTGCCTCCCCATGAATATCTGAAGGTGCTGGGAATATGCCGAATTTTTCTGGATAACATTGATCATGTGGAAGTATCGGTGATGGTAGTAGGAGCTGTGCTGGGGGCGCTTGCCTTGCATTCTGGCGCGGACGACATTTCTTCCATTGTTCTTGAGGAGAACGTTCTACGGAACAACTCATTCACCAGCGAGGAGGGGGCACGAAATTTTCTTATTGAAAACGGATTTACTCCCCGCAGAAGGGATTTTGATTATCGATACCAACCGGTTTGAAGGTTACTCCGCCACAGATTTCAGAAACGCGTAACCTGAAATCAGTCTGGAACTCTAACCAATGCGGATTTTCAATCCGGACACAGGAAATATGGAGGAATCGCACTTGAGTAACACGTTTGTCATTACTATCAGTACCGGAACCGACAACCCCAATCGGTCCACGCGGGGCATTCACCTGGCAACGGTGGCGCACAAAGAGGGGAAAAATGTTACCGTCTTTTTGCTTGATGAGGGCGTTTATCTGGCGAAAAAAGGAATGGCCGATCATCTGCGGGCAGCCACGGGTGATATAGCCGATGACCTGTTGACCTATCTGGAAGCTCACGATGTGCCTATCCTGGTTTGCACTCCCTGTGCAAAAACACGTCAGATCCAGGAGGATGAGCTTCTTCCCAATGCCAGATTCGCAACAGCCGGGGAGCTGATCCAGCTGGTATCGGAAGGCTCCACAATCAGTTTGTAAGAACGTTCAGCGCTTACACCGGTGAGCATTACGAGTAAGGACACAGGATGGGAAAGATTGGGAGGATAGCATGGATTACACCACCCCCGATATCTTCCCTGTCATTCCTATCCTGTTCAGCCCCCGTCTACCGCAACTTGCGGATCCCTCCCCGGGGAAGTTTGCGAAAATCATGGTCTGTCTACGGATGACTTTGCAACCTATTTCGGTTCGAAGGATTTCAAATGGGTCAGATCATCTCGCTTGAATACCTTGATGCTTGTGTAGCCACCATTATCCTGTCCCTTTCCCGTTACGTAAACTTTTTCGTTGAAAAAAGTTATATCCGAATCGGGATTCACAGGTTCTGAAGTTCTTGCTTCAAAGGTAAGGTCCGGACTAAATCGTGAAAGATAATAGAGGCCGTCCTTTATTTCAAAGGTATAAATTTTATTATCCCGCAGCATGAGAGGAGAACGCCAGAAGATATTCTCTCTTGTGCCCTTTTTGTATTCCAGATTTTCCTTATCCAGCAGTATCAGATGGTGATGATCGTCTGTATGATTCTCTCCTTCATATCCGATGACCAGTATTCCCTGGTCCGGAACGATGAGGAACTCTTTGCCGCAAATGCTGCTAAAGGGTCCTTTGCGCAGAGCGTCGTCTTTTACAGGATCCAGTTGCCATAGTTCGTTATGGTAGTGGCCCCCCTGGATATATTTAATTACCCTTAAAAATAGTATTTTATTATCGACTACATTGGGGCTCTGTTTGTTTTGCTGTTCGATTTTCTGTTTCAGCGCCTGGTTCTCATCCTGAAGCTGTTTTACCGTAGCATTGGTTGTGCTAGAATTGTCAGGAGGCGTGGCTGAAGCCTCAGAACTTTTTTCTGATTTTCCAGATTCAGATGCAGCAATCTGCTGCTGTTCATTCTCTTTGCGCTGCTGGGTAACTTCCTTCTGCTGCTCTTCGTTTTGCTTTTTCTGCTCTTCCGTCTTTTTAATTTCTTCGTTGATACGCTTCTCTTCTTTTTTTAGCTCGGTTTGCTTTTGAACGGCATCCTTGTTCTCTTTCTCTTTGCCAGGAACGTTTTTCGTTTCCTGTATGGTTTTCTGGTTCTGCTGAATTTTTTCCGAGACTTTTTTTTGTGTCTCTTTCAAAGCGGTCTCTTTTTTTGCAATCTCTGCTTTTTCTTGATTCAGTTCATTCTCTTTTTTATCCAGTCGTCTGTTATCTTCGATATTGCGCTTTTGCTGAATCTCAGTAGACTTCTGCTTATCTTTATCCGATACCTTTGTATCTTTGCTGATCTCCTTTCCATCCAGGTCGGACTTGCCCGGTCGAACAATGTTTTTGCGAAGAGGCACCAGAATCATAGTCCTACCCGGCCACTGACGATAAGATAGTGCGATTCCCATTTTTTTTAACTGCACCGATCTGGACACAGAGGGGGAATATTTTTTGAGAGTGGCCGCTCTGGCTCGATTGCGGGCGTTATAGTCCAGTATGATCCGCCCCATAACCATACCATCTTTTTCATTAAACTCGAAAGCTTCGGCCAGATAGCCTGCCAGTATTCGGTTGACGCTATTGATATGGCCAATGTTGGTTTTTGGAAGAATCATAATAATATCTGCCCCGAATCCATCTTCATCAGGGGAAAACACGCGTTTGATTCTGATTTCTTTATTGCCAGCTTCTCCATTTTTCAACAGAGCCCCGGCAAGAGCCTTACCATCATTTATGTCAATTGTTCTGGATGCGGGAGTGGCCAGAAGGTTGTTGCGATTCCGGAAGCGAACCGAGGGGCCTTGCAACTCCTCTTCCACTATGGGTGGAGTACGATCATTTGGCGCAGTCGTTGGTGGCGGTGTTTGTGCCACGCTATCAATCAGGGGGAGGCAGAAGACTATGAGTGTCAGAAAAAAAAGCCGTTTTTGTCCAATCATTGAACTTTCTCCATTGGTAAGCAGCTGGTAGAGTCTGATCTACCGTAACACGCCGGTATATTCATTGTCTACCATATTATCAGGAATGAAATATGCAATGACCGGCAACCGGAATCGCTACAATTCCCTCTCTCAAGGATCGGCATCTCCATGGACCAGATGAAAGGAAATATTCTGGAATTGAGATCTGTCCATTCTTTTGTACGGGTATTTCCGGAGCCGAAATTGGCAGCGGATATCAATAAATATATTTATATTATGTTGTTTTCGGCTTCATTGAGTAGCTTGTTTTGTGCTCCGGATCAAGGGATATTGGAAAGTGAACTTTTGCATTTGTGCCAAAAAAATTTAAATTCCCCCAAAAAAAATATAAAAATATGCGAAATAATAAACCATGCGACTTGAAAATTTTGCAGACTAATTTTTTTGCAGTTATATAATGGTGTGAAAAATTAGCTGTCAGGATGCCTGCTATCGCTCATTTCGGCACTGACAGCCATTTTCAGGGAGGGAGGCAATAATGCACAGTGACGACCGATTTAATATTGTGAATGCCCAGCACATGAGGTTGCTATCCTGGTGGTGCCACTACAGCGGATTTGAAGTTAAATCCCTGGATAAAGACAAGCTTGAATGCTATCTCGATCTGGTTTTCCCCGAATTGATTTCGGATCCCGTTGTGGCCGCCGAGCATATCAGCTCTATCTCACATCATTATGGCGGTAAGTTTGACCTGAAAATTTCCGAAACGAAACTGGTTGCACCTGATTGTGAATTGGTCCGATATCTCCGTCCTCTTGAGCTTCAAAGGCTTTTCGAATACAAAGCTTACAGTCCTCTTAATACAATCGCAAGGATGATGTTCGCATCAGGTTTGAAACTTGTCGAGTTATTGAGAATGAGGGTGGGCGACCTGGATGGGGATTGCCAGGAGGTGATTATTCCGGATCGAAGGGGAGAGCTGAAATCCATCACCATCCCACCATCCATCAGAGGGCAGCTTTGCCGTTTGATTCATAAGAGAAGTGTTTATGAACATCTTTTTACTCTCGATGGCAGAAGGGATAGAATCGGTCATCCAATTGTTAACAGAACTTTTTTTAAGTTTATGAATGAGGCATCTTCCTGTTTGCTGCTGGGTAGATTGAATGTGGCCCTGTTGCGGGGAACGCATATTGTCTATTCAATGAAAAACGGTAAAAGCCCCGGTTATATTAAAAAAGATCTGGGCATTCGTTCTAATTCGGTCCTGGTAAATTACCTTGAATTGGATACCGTGAATAATGAGTCAGCTGATATTTTCAATATTTTTGCAAACAAGAAAAAATTGTTTTAGCGCAGGAAATCACAATGGGCTGGTTATTTTTTTAGAAACAAAAAAGGCCACGCGCCGTTCTGTGTATTGCATTCAGCCCTGCTCAAGGTGGCTGATGAAAAGCCAGAATCCCGCGGACGTGGCCCCACTTTTTTCTTTCCCCATTTTTTTTGCAAAAGAGAAAAAAAATACTCCGCCCTCTTGACTCTTGCGCTACGTGAGGGTGTAAGCTAAAGCACGAGGCCAACAAAAATGGAAGAGGAAGCAGAGATGAATTTCTTTGACTGGAAACCGAAAACAGTGAAAGAACTTGCCGTGCTGGGCGGTGTGAGCGTAAGAACTCTACATCACTACGACGAGATCGGGCTTCTTTCACCTGCGGGTCGTACAGAGAGCGGGTATCGTATTTATGGTGAGGCAGAGTTTTTACGTCTTCAGCAAATTCTGCTTTATAAAGAGATGGGTCTCTCTCTGGAAGATATTCGAAATATACTGGACGCAAAGAATTTTGATCTGGAAACGGCACTGCTACAGCACCGCGATCACCTGCGTAAAGAGCAGGAAAGGATGAATGCACTTTTAAAGAGTGTGGAAAGGACGCTTCAGGCAATTCAGGAGGCAAAGATGTTGAAAATAGAGGACTTATACGAAGGATTTTCTCCGGAAACGCGAGAGGCCTATCGTAAAGAAGCTGGAGAAAAATATGGAATAAAGATGGTAGAAGATACGGAAAACCGCGTCAGTCGTATGAATCGAGAGGAGTGGTTTGATGTAAAACAAGCAGGTGAGAGAATTACAAAGGGCATTGCTGCTCTCATGGATCGGGATCCAGCTGATAGAGACGTTCAGGCTCTCATTGCAGAGCACCACGATTATATTGAGATCTTCTACCCATGCAGTATGGAGATCTATCGAGGACTGGCTGCCCTGTATGTGGAAGATGAGCGTTTTACTGCTTACTATGAAAAATATGCTCCCGGATTGGCTCACTTTATGAAGCGCGCTATGATAGAGTTTGCCGACTCCCGAGAATAGTTATCTGGAAAGCGGGGTAGCTTTTCCATATAAAACAATCGCTTTTTTCTCAGGTGCGTACACCATGCGTCTTATATGATAATAAAAATTGCTATTGTTCTACTGTCACTTGCCAATGGTGCCTGGATGCTTCTGGACGGAACTCACGTTCTTTTGAAGGGAAAATACATTGGTCCTGAAAAGCCGGGGCCCTGGAGTTCTCTTGTGACTGCGCTGGGTATTGATCCATTCAAAATTGGTCCGTTATTTCTGACCCTGGGGATTTTCTGGATTCTTTTTGCCGTGGCTCAGGCAAGCGGACAGGGCTTTGCCTGGTGGATGGGATTTCTTGTTGCAGTGGCCACGCTCTGGTATATTCCAGTGGGAACGATTGTCTCCATCATTGTTCTTTCTTTGCTAATCCTGATCAAGATGCGAGGTGTCTGAACTTCTTTGCCCATCCTGAAAAGAACCTGCCTTCCAGCAGCTGGCTCCGGGAGATCCCGGGTTTTTTCCTGTTCCTCTTTTTAGAAAATGGACCGAAAATAGAAAAGATACGGAATGCCCGAAATTGATGGGAATAGGAGTTTCGGGTGAGAGGTGGGAAAATGGGAAATCGGCCATCAGCAAAGAAAGGATCGGGCAGAATGCTGTTTGCACCATCAGTCATTGCCTTTGTGAGCGTCATTCCCTTCGGTCTCTTGCTGGCAGAATCGGCAGATTATCAGACCATGATGCACGCTCTCAAGCAGGAGAGAGAGCAACTTGTGTATCTGGATGCATCTGTTACCTATGCGGCCGACCCTTCCGTAGTTGAGGCCATTGCAGCTGAACCACCGGCCCGTGAACTTACCCCCGAAGAAGCTTATCAGAAACAACTGAAAGAGAAAGAGGCCCGCAAACATGAGATCCCGGGCACCAATACCGATCGAATGGTCAGGGGGTATCTGAAAAGCATTCAAAACGATTACCATGCACATATTGAGTTTCTTAGCGGTCATTACGGCGAAAGTCATAAAAGTCTTGTGAAGGCCCGGGCGGGGCTTATGGACTCCTATCTGGAGGTGCTGGATTTTTACATTGCGGAAAGTGAGGCTTTTTTTAAAGCCGCTGCACCTCTGGCAGTGAAAACTCATGATATGGACGCGGGATTTTTCATTCGTCAGGGGTATCGGGACCTTGCAAACGCAAAAAAGAAAAGGTTACAATCGTATAACATTTACCCTGGGAACGTAGTAATGAGGATAGAGCTTTACAGGCAGGCGCTGCAGCACATTCGACTGGCACGTCGATTCTTAATTCTCGCGCTGATCAACGGCAATCTTCCAAAAGATGAAAAAAACTCTTATCAGTACATCAGTTATGAACGTGCAAAGCACGGCCCGTCGCCTGCCGAGAAACAGGTAGCTCCCTATGAACAGACCCGTTACTTGCTTTTAAAGCTGATGGAGAGAAAGCGTCTGGTCAATGATATTGATCTGGAATACGCCGGCAAAGTGCGCAGGGTAAACTTGCTAAACATTCATAGAGACAACTACTTCTATCTTCCAACGGATCGGGAGTCTTCTCGAAAACAGTTGATCGGACGTGTGGAGAGGGAGTTCCAGACAGAGCGTTTGCGAACACCTGTATCGAAGACCGGCAACAATGGTAACCAGACAGGAGGGAATGCAACATCACCCGGGGGAGCAACAGCTCCGTCTTCGTCCTCCACACAATCTGGGGGCAATTGAGATACAGGGAGTTTACCCTTCGTCTGCAACTCGCAACGATAAAAGACCCGATGTAAAAGACGCTGCAAAATCCGACTCTTCCCGAACCCCCTTCTGTGCGCGATAGATCCAGTCCAGCAGGTTTTCCGGAACCTCTTCGATAAAGCGTGATAACTCAGTATCGAAGCTTTCTCCATATTTTTTGCGTGTGGCACTGGCTGTGAAAAAAAGCTCTTCTCTGGCCCGGGTAATGCCTACATAAAATAGTCGGCGTTCTTCCTGAAGTGCGGCTGCGGGATTATGAGACTCGTCAATGGAGCGGGGTGCCGGGAAAATGCCTTCTTCCAGTCCTGAGAGAAAGACCACAGGATATTCCAATCCTTTGGAGAGATGAAGTGTTAA
>JBNLFC010000123.1:0-9099 GCA_050305335.1 Leptospirales bacterium | reverse complement strand
GAAGCAACGAATAATGATTTTGGGGTTTCTGTCAGCGTAGGAGACATCAATGGAGACAGTTACGCAGATCTCGCAGTAGGAGCCTGGCGATACAACTCTTATACAGGTCGGGTCTATCTTTTTCATTCCGCCGGCAGCGGCGGCATCTCTGAGACCGCAGCAACGGATGCCAATACCATCATCACGGGTGAAACAACTGATACTCTTTTTGGGGCGTCCGTCAAGCTGGGAGATGTCAATGGAGACAGTTACGCAGATCTTGTTGCAAGCGCCACCCGATATAACTCCTATACGGGCCGGGTTTATCTCTTTCACTCCAGCGGTAGTGGAGGTATACCTGCAACCAATGCCGCAGATGCCAATACCATGATCACAGGCGAAACGACTGGCAATGTGTTTGGATTTTCCATGGCTCTGGGGGATATAAATGGGGATGGTTTCATAGATCTCGCTGTTGGAGCACATCGTTATAACACCCAGACAGGCCGGGTTTATCTCTATTATTCCAACGGCAACAAGGGTATCTCTTCACCAAACGCCAATGCCATGATCACCGGAGAATGGCTGGGGGGATACACCACCGATTTCGGACAATCAGTCGGTCTGGGTGATTTGAATGGAGATGGTTATCTGGATCTCGCAGCTGGGGCGCCCACTTATGACGGTGCTTCTGGTCGCGTTTATATCTTCCGCTCCAGTGGTAGCAATGGCATCTCCACACCCAATGCCACCGGAGCCAGCACCACAATCACAGGGGAACCGGTTTACAATCTCTTCGGGTCCTCCGTGGGTCTGTGAGAATAGAAATTAACGTTGTTTCTCAAGTTAAGGCAATGAAAAACCCATGGTTATGGCTTTAGCAACAGTGCCACTTTTCCCTACTGCTGGATGCAGACTAAAGCGTAGCCACCAATGCTACATGCTCCCGACCCATTGGATATGGATGCAACACCATTATTGCCTCGTGTCCCCATCCTCCCAAGTTCCGTTCCGTTGGGTGAAAGCCATGGTGTTCCAAGAGTGCAGACAACACCGGTCGTCCCACTTTCCGCCACGTCAAGGGAATCCCCCCCTGTGAGGGCAAAGCCTGGCATCCCGGCCGAATTCAGCAAAATCTGATATAGTGTGTAGGGAATGTGGGACTCGTCAGAAAGAGATGAGAGACAGCCGGACCCGGTGAATAGCGTTAGAAGCAGGGATGCAAACAGAGCTCCAGAGTGAAATTTTTGCTTTGCCCGGGCCATCTAAATGATGGCAGTCGAAAAGTTTGGTTTTGACAATTCTTCTTCAAAAAAAAAAAGCAAAAGGCACAAGAGACCGGTTTAAAACCAGCCTTCAATCACCCGGAATCCCGAATTCTACCGGCATTTTTACATAAAAAATCTTCAGCCCTCACGTTCCAGAAGAGACAGTAGCTCAGTAGCCTGCCCCTCCTCCATGGCAAAGACCACCTCCAGAGGAAGATGAGGGTCACTACTGTTGAATACAGAGCAAACGGAGCGGAACATTGCAGGTGGAGGGTGTGGCGTACAGAGAGGTTGTGTTATTGGCACTACCCGTGCCGAATGCTCCACTAAAGAGGTTGGTGTCGTCATCCCATAAATTGCAGCGTACCCCCGCTGTCCAATTTACGGGCGAAAAAAATCCGGTCCAGTAGCTGCCTGAGTCAAAGCCTTGATTGGTAGCCAGGGCTGTGGGGCTGCTGAAATCAAACACGCGTCCCGCGCTCACAGTGGTCATGGCCCTTGTAGTTCCATCGGACCGGAAATAGACATGATTGGCCTGCAATACCCAATCAATAAAATCAGATGGAGTTGTTGTCACAGGACAGGATCCGCTGGAACAGGCAACACGATTAGTTCCATCCACCAGAAGTGCCTTGTAAGTTCCTGTGCCGGTCAATGTGCCCGGGATATTGTCCATGCAGAAATTGTCCGCCTCATCGATTCCATTGCCGTCACCGGTGACAGCATTAAAAGTACCACCGACCAGTCCACTGTCCCCATCGAAATCCCCGGTATGAGTGGCTGTAGTTACAAAGCTATTCACATCCTTATCGTCATTGATGGTACCGGTTACCTCTGCCATGGCAAGGCCAGAGTAGTTGCTATCATTGGACACTGCGCTACCCTGAACCGTGAAAGTGGAGTTTCCTACGTAGCTAGACATGGAGTCACAATTTCCTCCCTCTGGCAAGTTGGTGCTCATGACTGTGGTGTAGTCTGCATCATGGCGGCCCTGAAATACCACCACCTGTTCGGCGGACCAATTGTCCGTGGTAAAATCCAGTTGTGCTACAGCACCGCTGCAGGAGCCACTCGCAGCTACAGCATCGCCCGATGAAGTGAGTATGGTCGCTTCACAGTAATCGTTTATGGAAAGGCAGAGTGTAACAGAATCCGAAGGTGGGCCGGATAGCCTGACCATCAGATAATCCTGACTTCCGCTTTCAGTCACAACAAGGGAGTCCCCCCCGGTGAGTGTAAAGCCTGGCAACCTGGCCGAATTCAGCAAAATCTGGAGCATTGTGTAGGGGATATTAGGGTCGTTGGAAAGGCGGGAGAGACATCCTGTTGTGGAGATAAAAGTAAAAAGGATAAGGGTGAAGATTGATCCACTCTGTAAGCTTCGTTTCATGCAAGCCATGTAGAAAAAACAATGGAATAGAACAAATTTGACAAATCTTTTTAGAATTGGCTAAAATAGCCCTCTATTCTCCCAGAATCCCGAACTCTACAGGCATTTTTACATAGAAAATCTTAAAGCCTTCACTTTCCAGAAGATCCAGTAGCTCAGTAGCTTGTCTCTCCTCCGTGGCAAAGACAAGTTCCAGCGGAAGATCGCCAGCCAGTTCGTAAAAGTGACTCTCGTGCATTCCATGGCGACCATAGCCCGCCAGTGCACGAAAAACTGAACCACCGCGAATTCCCATGGATCGGGCACAATCCAGTATCCACTCGTACGCCAGCCTCCCACCATGTCGCTGATGCTCCTGCAAATAGAGTTTTAGATATATGCCCTTCATACGTATCCTCCCCTCTTTACCATGATGGATTATCTACTTAGAAATCCAATGGTGACTATTCCAAGGGATGTCATAGCCAGCCCACCCAGCAGATGCATTCCTATAGCTGCCACAGCCCAGATGTAGAGCCCTCTTTGCAAAAGCGTGGTAACCTCTGCAGAGAATGTAGAGAAGGTAGTGAGAGCTCCCAGAAAACCGGTAATAACCATTAAGCGCCACTCTGGTGCCACAGACGCATTGCGCGAAAAAAAAGAGATGGCAACTCCGATCAAATAGCAACCAAGCAGATTGGCAATCAGAGTGCCAGCAGGGATCTCAGGAAACATTGCGTTCCAGCGCACTGCCAGCCACCAGCGAAGCAACGCACCCAGAACGGCCCCCGAAGCAATGGCAAGTATACTATAAATATTCATAGAGTTCCCCGCCACTTTACAGCCTGAAAATTCATGTTGTAAAGCACAATTGTGGGAGCATTCAGTGTATATGGTTCAAGGAGACTCACTATGGCACGTGGTAGAAAGAAAGCAAGTAACAGTTTTGCAACACTCAAACGCTGGGCAATACTGGAAGGTTTTCTGGGCTTACGCAGAATGCTCAACTTATACCCTCCTTTTTTTGGTACGGGAATTCGTGTAACCGAAGTTGCCGATGATTTTTCCAGCATTCAGGTGGAAATCAAAGAGCGCTTCTACAATCGGAACTATGTGGGAGTCCACTTCGGCGGCTCGCTCTATAGCATGTGCGATCCGTGGTATATGTTGATGCTCATGAAACAGCTTGGAACTGAATATCTGGTATGGGATAAAGGCGCTACCATAGAGTTCCTGAAGCCAGGGAGAGGCAAAATTCGGGCTGTCTTTGAAATCGACCCGACTACTCTCCACGAAATACGTAGCGCGGTGGAAACACAGCGCAAGGTGGATTTCACATTTCAATGCCAGCTGCAAGATGAAAAAGGAAACGTTACTGCCCGAATCAGTAAAACCCTCTACGTAAGAAAGGCAGGCAAACTCAATAAATAATTAGAATTGAGAACCGGGCAGGATATGCACTTTGCTTTCGGTAAAACGGAAGGAGATTCGACCCTGCTGGAAGGTTCCAGTCAGGGTCGATAGAAATACGCTAAATAACAGAATGGTGAAAACTCACATTTCTCTTCTTCGCCCACCACTGTGAGAGCGAGATCCGCCGCCTTCACGCTCCTGGGCTTCGTTTACACGAATTGTTCTTCCATCCAGTTCTGTGCCGTCCATCTCGGAAATGGCGCCCTGAGCCGATTGCCCCTCCGAAAAAGTAACAAATCCAAAGCCTCTGGAACGACCTGTGTCCCGATCCTTGATTACCCTGGCGTCCACAACAGCTCCGAAACGCTCAAATGCGGATCTCAAGCTATCATCCGTAGTATTCCAGCTGAGACCACCCACAAACAACTTCTTTGACATACAATCAAACCATCTCCTAATATGAGAAATCCAACACACACCAGGTAACCCCCGGTTGGAGGCAAAGAACCGGGCGGAAGGAGGATATCCGCTGGGGCATACTGCACCCCGGATTTAATTCCAGCAAGGCTTTTTCGTAGTTCTCCAGGAAGTACGGTAGAAAAAAGGGGCACTATGACGTAGTTCATGCGATATCCGCATTCTCCCCTGGAACGCCGGGCAACGGCACACCTCTAAGCCTCAGGTGGTGGGTAAACAGCATGAGGGTAGGAATGGGAAACTCTGTTTTCAATCTCCTTTCGTCTCAAAATCTGTGAACAGTTTTGAGATTTAGTCTTAAAGCGAGACAAGAAGTACCACTGCCAGGCACCCCAGCCCTTCGCCACGCCCCAGAGCACCCATCCTCTCCGTTGTGGTAGCCTTCCAACCAACTCGTTCTACGCCAACACCCAGGAGTCGGGCTAACGAGGTTGTTATCTCTTCCCGAACGGGTGCAACCTTAGGCTTTTCACCCATCAGTGTAATATCCACATTGGAGATACGGTATCCCTTCTTTTGCATCAGATCCAGACACTTCTGCAAGATGATAGCAGAATCCATATTCTTTAAAGACGGATCACTATCTGGAAAGTGTTGCCCGATATCTCCCAGGGCCAGAGCTCCCAGAACGGCATCGCTGAGGGCATGAATCACTACATCGGCGTCGGAATGGCCAATTAACGCCAACTCTTCGTCCGGGAGGGTGAATCCTCCTAATACTAAAGGACGGTCTGGATTGAGTTCTAATCTATGGAAGTCCATCCCCTGGCCTATGCGAATATCTGGAATGTTCACTATTTACCTGCCTGAACTATAGATCAATGTGACCGCAGAGAAGAAAACTCACGCAATAGCCAGCATACGATTCACTGACTCCACGGCTCTCACCCGAATGGATTCCTCGACCTCGACCTGGTATTCGTTGTTCTGCAGTGAATGAAGTATCTTTTCCAGAGTAATGAGCTTCATGTGAGGACATACCTGACAGGTAGCCACAATATTCTTATCGGGAAATTCAGAACGAAGGTTATCGCTCATACCACACTCCGTTGCCACAAAAACATTTTTATGACTGCTATGGCGAATCACCTCGGCCATTTTTGCCGTGCTTCCGGAAAAATCAGCCAGTGCGGTAACTTCGGTGGAACATTCAGGATGTGCAATTACGAGAAGATCATCATACTTCTTTCGTATATCGAGGATATCTTCCGCCTGAAAGAGCTGATGTACCATGCACGAACCTTTCTCCCAGGGGATGATCTTTTTCTTACTCTGTTTCGCCACATTTGCAGCAAGATAGGCATCGGGAATAAAAATCACGCGATCTTCTTTTAGACTGTTTACAACCTGGACGGCGTTGGCGCTGGTACAACACACATCGCTTTCCGCCTTCACTTCGGCAGAACTGTTGACATAGGTAACCACCGGAGCACCCGGATGAAGGCTTTTCAGATCGCGTACGTCGGAAGCTGTGATGTTTTCCACGAGAGAGCAACCTGCACGAGGATCGGCGATGAGCACCATCCTGTCGGGATTGAGCACCTTTGCAGTCTCAGCCATAAAATAGACACCATCAAAAAGTATAATATCAGCATGAGTCTGACTGGCTTCGCGGGAGAGACCCAGCGAGTCTCCCACAAAATCGGACACACCATAGTAAACTTCAGGAGACATGTAGTTGTGCCCGAGAATTACGGCATTCTTGTTTTTCTTCAGATCACGGATGGAGACAATGAGCTCCATCACCTCATTCAGTCGTGTAGGAGAAAATACGTTTTGCAACCTCTCCTTCACCTCATCCACGCCCATTTCCAGTCTCAATGAACACCCTCCACAACTCGAACTGACCTCAAAGCGATCCCCGCCTTCCGGGCAGCATCTTAATAACAACCAATGGATACAATCTGCTGGATGACGACCATCTTTTCATCGAAAAAACCATCCGGTTGCAAAAGTAAGAGACCTGAACTTCATAAAAATCAAAAAAAAAATTGTCCTCCATACGGCCTCCAGAACACCTCACTGAATATGAGCGAAACAACCATCTCTCTGATTGTTCCTGATATTGGTGATGCCGGACGCATTGAACTGATTGGATGGAGCGTGACCTCCGGTGATCTGGTTCGTGCTGGCGAAGAAATTTGCGAGCTTGTCACCGATAAAGCGGCCTTCCCGCTGGAAGCTCCCTGCAACGGGCGCATTCTGGCCATCTGCAAAAATTCCGGATCGCTGGTCAGGGTGGGAGAAGAGTTGGCCACTCTGGAAAAAGAGGGCTGATTTTTGCTATCATCAATTCATAAATCCCTGGCACGATCATAAACAAGAAAGGTTTCATTATCCGCTGTTTCAACATTTTGCAGGCGCCAGCGCTGCTGCAGAAAACCTGGAATGGCCCTTCCATGGGAGACTATGCCCGGTGCGCTTCCGCCAGTGAGAAAAGGGACCAGTGTCAGATAGATTTGATCAACAAGATCCACCTCCAGAAACATTCGGTTCACGCTGGGACCACCCTCCAGAAGAAGTCTCTCTATCCCGATTGCTTCCATCCCTGCAACGATTCCCCGGGGATGAAGATCATCTGTGGAGAGTAGCCAGAGAACCGACGGAGGGTCAGCCCTATCACTTTTCGACGCATCTATTCTGGACTGTTCACTGACCAGCCCCTCCAGATACTGCAGATTGTCATATTGCAAAAAGCATGATATGTCTGGCAACTCTGCCCTCTGGTCCACTCCCATTTGCATGGGTCGGGATACAATAAAAGTCACAGGCAATTTCTGTTCCGGGTATTTCTGATTCAGCTCTTCCGGTAAAGAACTCCGACAGAGAACAAAGGGCAATGGAGATGCTCCTTCGGTTTTTAAATGGAGTCTGGGGTGATCCTTTTCGAAAGTACGTTTCCCGACCAGCAGGGCCTGGTGTCGGGAGCGTATCAGGTCCATACGAGAGCGATCCTTGCTGGATGAAAGATTGCGCCATTCTCCACTGGGAAGCGCGGTGTGGCCATCCAGAGTCATGGCCATATTGATGGAAATGTGCATGCAATTACTTCTTTTAGTTAAACCCCTGCACCCGGGTTGTTTCTTTCAGAATATCGATCAACTGATGATGAATTTTACTGTTAGACGCCAGGATATCGCGCATCTTCAAATCAAATTCTTCACCCTTGATCCCCGTGATCTCACCTCCAGCCTCCTGAAGAATCACAGATGCTCCGCATAGATCCCAGGGGTCCATGTCCCGCTCCCACATAGCGTCAAACCTGCCCTCAGCAATCCAGCAGATATCTACTGTGCCCGCCCCGGTACGACGAAGCCCGATGCCACTGGTGATGAAGGCTGATATATTGCCCAGAATTTCAGGAATGATATCAGTCCGATAGTAGGGCAGGCCGTTGGAGACCAGTGTTCGATTCACGTGATTTACACCTGAAGTAGAGATGGGCACATGGTTTTTATAGGCACCCTGCCCGGATACAGCGTGGTAAGTATCGTTGAATGCTGGCAGATATATGGCTCCGGCAATAGGAGAACCTCGAAAACAGATGCCCACAGCAATGGAAAACATAGGTACGCCATGAATAAAGTTGCGGGTTCCATCAACAGGATCAATATACCATTGAAACTCACCATCGCCTCCGGATTGCCCTGCATCTTCGCTGATAATGGTATCATCCGGGAAGCGGCCTCTGAGTTTTTCCAGCAGGGCATGTTCCACATATTGATCCGACTTTTTCATCAATACATGATCTGTGTTATGGGAGTCGGAATTACTGATATGCACTTCATTCTGGAACGCCAGCAGCCCCCGTCCTATGGGAGGAAGAAGCTCCATGATCAGATGAAGACGCTCCTCGGTTTCATCCAGCGGAAATTCCATCCTGCCCGTTTTCAGCATTATAATCCTCCCACCTCATCGAACTCACGAAGTTGTACCGGCTATTGTTCCATCGTATAGCGGTCAAAGACCGAATCAGGAACTACATAGCGCATATCCACGGAATACCACTCCAGCCTGGCAGATTCGTGATTTTCCAGATCCAGAACCTCTGCTGTAAAGGGAGTGGGCCGCTTTTGTGGCTTACTCCTGTTGAAGACGATCACCTCTCCCTCGAAGTCGAACTGGAGAGTTCTATATAGGATCTCCTGGTTTCGAAAAAAGTCAAGACGAATTGGACGGTATTCCCGATCAGGATCCAGAAGCATCACAACGGCTTTGTCCCCGCTCTTCATCAAAGGTTGGGTATGGATTCGCCAGAGCTTTCTGTTACCCTCCACCCATTTTACGGCCTCAATGGGCTTATAGGCAGCCTCCAGTGACAGACCCGAAAAGTCCATCCACTGAAACGGAGTGGAGAGGACTCTCTCAAACCGATCACGTCCCTCTCTTCGAACCAGCTTTCCGCTGGTGTAACTGCGTGTGTAGATTTCTCTCCCGCTATCGAGATAAAGGGCTCGCGCTTCCACACCACGACGTAAGGAGTGAATCACCATCATTCTTTTTCTGGCGGCGACATAGAGTGTTACTTCCCAGGTATAATTGCGCTCCCATTTCCCCTTGTATGAGAGTCTCCCCTTCCATACGCCATCGCCA
>JBNLFC010000122.1:0-9116 GCA_050305335.1 Leptospirales bacterium | reverse complement strand
GTGGAACCACCTTTCTGGTAAATCCAGGCACAGTTGCCGGACTGGGTGCAGAAGCAGCCACCTGGGTGCTTGCAGACCTGGGAACCATGAGCTTTGAATTGAGAGAAGTGAAACTGTAGCAAAGCCGCGGGCAGTGGATGTTAGCAGGCGGTCAGTGTGGTAGGGGTTTCACGCGGAGCTCAGTAGAGAGCACGGAGGGGGGCTGAACAGGATAGGAAGGATGGGGAGGATTGGTGAAGGTGTAGAGTTTTTCAATCTTGAACTTAATTGCTTTACACAAAAACGCTCAGGGGCTTCTCATTATCAGTGTAATAGGGAAATGCCATGGACCTTTCACCTGTATTAAATTCAATAGAGAAAGTATTGAGATTCTTCATTCCCGGGGGCATTTTCTGGCTACTCTTTGCGCTATCTTATCCTGATGCTGACGCATTAACTTACTTAAAAATAGCTGACAACGTTGCCATTCAAATACTACTAATGTTAGTTGTAGGCACAACTCTCTATTCGATCGAAACAACATTCGTAGAACTAACTTTAGCGCCGATAGCATACTGCTTTTATCTATCCCCTGTTTCCATCTGGCGGGAAAGAGGGGTGATGGGTTATCATAAATCTCTGGCATGTTTGAATCTCGAAAGAGAAAAAAAGAAGAGTGGGTATCCAACCGATGATTATAGATACAGGTGGAGTTTTACTCATTATCTTTTCATCCTGTCAGCACTGCTGATCTTTTTTTCGTATTGGAACGCAAATGAGTCTTTTTCTGCAAATCATTTCGCCGTCGTATGCTGTGGTGGATTAATTCTTTTCATAATAGCACTGGTCTCCTATTTCCAGATGCAAAACCTTGAGAAAGAGACAACTGAAGCATGGCTCGAACAAAATAGCAACGAACAATAAATCTGATATGCCATCCTCCCTATCCTTCCCATCCTGTTGATTTCCCCGGAGGTATCTGCGTCAATCATCTCTGCGGTTGATCACTTCTCTTTTCTAACTACTATGAGAAAGTAGACTATCACCAGGATCACAACTACGGCAGTAAAAAGAAAGATCACTCGTGCACCGAATGAATACCAGACCCATCCCGCCACTGAGCTGGCCAGAAGAGCGGATACACCCTGCAGCGCAGTGTAGGTGCCAATGGCTGTGGCCGTATCCCTCTTCTCCACAACGTTGCTAATCCAGGCTTTCGCTACGCCTTCGGTGGCTGCCGCGTAAAGTCCATAGAGAAAAAATAAAAGAATAAAGATGAACTGGTTCAAAGCAAAAGCCATTCCAGCATAGACCAGTGCAAAAAGGGTGAGTCCTGTCAAAAACATCGGGCGAAATCCCCATCTATCGGAAATTGACCCCAGAGGGAAGGCTGCTAACGCATAAACGAGGTTGTAAAATATATAGAGTGCCAGCACCGAAGCATCATTCAGGCCCGACTCCTTTGCCCTGAGCAATAGGAACAGATCGGAACTGTTGACAAGAGCGAACAGAATGAAGCCTGCCACCACCCTGCGGTAGGAACCGGAGGCGGATTTCCAGTAGCCCAAAAACGAAAAGAGAGAAATGGCGGATCCATTGGTAGCAGGCGATGCCTCCCTTCGCCTGAGAAAGAAAGAAGCAGCAATGGCAAGAAGCCCCGGAAGAAAGGCTATAAAAAACAGATTTCGATAATCTGCGGGACGATAGTAGAGATAGACCAGCGCAAATGCTGGTCCCAGAACCGCACCCAGGGTGTCCATGGAACGATGGAACCCGAAAACGCTGCCCTTTGTTTCCGGTGTGGCCTCGTCCGAAAGCAGAGCGTCCCTGGCTCCGGTACGAACTCCCTTGCCAAGACGATCCAGGGTTCTCGCACCAAAAACCCATAATGGAAATGCGAAGAGGGCCATCATCGGTTTGGAGAGAGCGCTGAGAGCATAGCCTGCCTGTACGAAGGGAACACGCTTACCCGTGGTATCGGAAAGTTTTCCAAAATAACCTTTGCTCAGCGAAGCGGTGGCCTCGGCCAGACCCTCCAGAATACCGATCAGTAACACCGAAAAACCAATGCTTTTTAAATAGACGGGCATGACCGGATAGAGCATTTCGCTGGCACTATCGGTGCAAAGACTGATTATGGAGAGGATCCATACAGCACGGGTAATCGCCTTGAGTTTCATTTTTGTTCCGGAAGATAAACTACAGGAATGAGCAGAAAGTGTCAAGCAGCAAGAGGGGCCGGGCTATTCTAGATACCATAGGTGGTGTTGGAATGATGGGACGACTTCAAAATATAGAATTGACCGGAGTCATTGCTTGAAGCGATTTTATCTCTTCAAAGGACGGATGAAGGACATGAGGAATGAAAAATCACTTACGGAGAAAAATACACCTTCCAACATCCGAAACAAATTCGTTGTACGTGACTCGGATCCTCTGGAGCTTCTTGTTTTTTTAACCCATCGCCTGTCGCCTCAAAGCAAAAAATCTGTGAAGGAGCTCCTCGCCAGGGGGCATATCCTTGTAGAGGACCGGATTACCAGGAAATACGATCATCCTCTCCGACCCGGAGACCAGATCGTAATTATAAAAAAGAGTCCAGTCTATCGGAAAACTCTACCTGCCATGGATATTCTTTTTGAAGACGAGTATTTGATTGTAATCAACAAAAAGGAGGGATTGCTCTGCGTCTCCACGAATAGTGAAAAAAAACTTACCGCATATGGAATCCTGAGTCAATATGTGAAACAGAAAAACCCGCGAAATCGCATTTTCGTTTTACACCGTCTCGACAGGGAGACTTCGGGAGTTATGATGTTTGCAAAAAGCGAAAAAATTCAAGCGCAGCTACAGGCCCGGTGGAACGAAAGTATTATTGAAAGAAGTTACACGGCCATTGTAGAAGGGAAAGTCGAAAAAAAAGAAGGCACTATTACCTCCTGGTTAAAAGAGAATCAAGGCCTGGTGGTTTACTCCAGTCCGATCCCGGGAGATGGAGAAAAAGCTATAACTCACTTCAAAAGACTACAATACGGTAAGGGATATTCCCTGTTAGAGGTACATCTGGAAACCGGAAAAAAGAATCAGATTCGAGTTCACATGACAGAGATGGGGCATCCTATAGCGGGCGATAGAAAGTATGGCTCGACTACGAATCCGCTAGGACGCCTGGGTCTCCATGCAACGTGTCTTGCGTTCAATCACCCCGCCACCGGTCAGACCATGCATTTCAGTGCACCGCTCCCCCCTGCCTACAGAAAACTTTTCAATGAGAAGTGACTCTAACCGAATCCGGGAAGTGTAGTATTTCCGTGTGTTTATCGAAAACAGGTTGCTGCACCGGACGCAGATGAGAGGCTTGTTTGTATGAAGACTTACATCAATAAAAAATTTATCTACGGAATAGCGCCTATCGTAACGGCTTTGCTGCTTTTTTCCGGAGTCTCGTTACAGGCGGGAGGCAATGGGAAAGCACTCTACCTGAGTGAAAAATACCGCTGTTTTTCGTGCCATGGCAAGACTGGAGAAGGGGGCATGGGACCTTCCTTCAAAGGGATCGGCAGAAAGTATGGCCTGGAAGACCTCATCCACAGAGCTGCCCACAACTGTCCGCCTACAGGGGCCTGCAGCCCAAAAGATCTGCGAGCCATTGCAGAATACCTTCGAACGCTTTGAACTTGATTCCCATGGCATACCGTTTACTGGCAAATAACGTGGAGGGATTGGATGAAAGCAACCCCTCCACTTCCCGATAAAAGTCAGGCAACGATTTCAAAACTTATAGGATATTCCTATATGGGGAATCCATTGCTCCATAGTCACCTGATGGCTGAAGTAGGGATTCTGAGCACCGTTCAGATCTGCTGAAAGAAAAGCATGATACATATCCCAGTCGGACATATCGCCTCCTTTCACAGTGGCCGGGAATGCATACTCAAGAGCAATATTGATATCCAGGTTATCGCCCAAGATTCCCACACCGACGCTTGCATGATGCTCAGAAATGGCTGGAAAAAGCGGATTGAGTCCATTAGCGTCCACAGGGCTTCGACCATAGTTGTATCCAACACGATAAGCGATGCTGGAAACTTTGTATTCGGCACCCACTGCAACCACAGTCTGATCTCTCCACTTTAACGAGAAAGGTAAGCCAGATATATAGTTGCCGAGAGGAGTTTGAACCCAGGGATAGGGAATATTAAACTCCACAGTATTCATCACGTTGGACCATTTGATGTAACGTAAATCCAGACTCAATGTCAGATTGTCACCCTGGTAGGCTATGCCTCCGTTATGCGATTCCGGCCATTCCAGATACATGGAGGTATCCAGCTTACGAAAGAAAAGAGGATTCCCCGCATTGATGCTGATATCTCCGTTTAGATACATTTTAGTGCGAGCTTTGTAGGTATACGCGACTCTTACATTCTCGGTTATTTCGTATACCAGCCCCACTTTGCCGCTCATAGAGTAGGATAGATCACTCTTATAACGATAGCCTGCACCGGGCATCTCCATCATCCCGAAGGGGTCACTGAAGGTCCATCTCCACTCAAGTTTCGCAAGACCCAGGTCCAGACCCGCACCTATACTCAAGGCTCCGAAACGTATGGCCGCCCCCGGAGTCAATCGGGCAAAGCCAAAATTGGAATAGGTGTTCTCAGTCATCCGCTTCATGTTACCAATCATGGGCATAGAAGCCGTGGGATCTCCGGTCATATTTTGAATCAAGGACGTTAGAGTAACCTGACCGGGTGTATTTCGCAAAATTCCATTGAACTCGGCACCCATTCCACCCTGCGCATAAAATGCAACACCCAGACCCGCCCTATCTCCAACGGGAGTGGTAAAACCCATATAGGGTAGAGGAAACGCGGCAGGTTCTGAATTGATTTTGTTATAATACGAAGTATCTGGATCAGAATGGGTGTAGCTATCCCGATAGGTCAGGGAGGGAAACATTATCCCGCTTCCTACTTCCAGCATAGACTCTTTTGTTCGAGCAAGGTGGGCAGGATTGGTTTCCAGATCCATGATTGACCCACCCACTGCCAGAAATGCACCACCCATTCCCGCTTGCCTGGCACCATATGCCGTCATAAGCATACCGTTGGTAGCGAAAACCGGAGATGCGAAAAGCAGCAAAAGCGCCAGGGAGAATGCAAAAGCCGTTCCCCTTGATTTTTTTGTTCCTTGATTATTATTTAAGATACTCGAAAGAGTAGATCTACCGAATTCCAATGATAATAACCTTCTTTCGAAAGCGTTATCATCAGCGAGAGAATCTGAAGTTTTTTTTATCATAACCATCCTCCCATTCACTTTGCGATGCGTGCCCCAGTCTTATACCAAATCGTTATGGAATTTCAACAATAATCTTTCTATTGGAACTTTTTTTTAGAGCTGCGTGAAGTGGCTGAAAACAAAGCCAGTGAAGTTGAGAAGTATCCGGAGGCAATGCTAGATAGTGATCGGGTCAACGCCAGTATCAATCTGCTAATGATTGATTACCGGAATAGCGCGAAATTTCGCAGGGCAAACCAGAAACTTCGGAGGATGATCTTGAGAGTCGGGATCAATCCATGGTAAGAACGATTTTCCCTCTTGTATGGAAGGATTCAATCTGCTCGTGAGCCAGAGCCGCATCCGCGAGGGGAAAAGAGGCCGTAACGTGCGTCTTGATCTTCCCTTCCTCCACCCATCGTGCAATTTGAGAAAGTTGTACTACATTGGGCTCTACAAATACATAGTGAAATTCAATGCTTCTGGAACGCGCCAGTTCCTCATCGACCTGACTTAAAAGGGAGATAATTCTCCCCCGGACTTTTGCAAAACCATAAGCTTCTTTACTCTTCTCTTTCCCCACGCAATCAAAAACCAGGTCAAATCCATCGGGGTACATGCTCTGGATTCCGGCTGCGTCCAGGCGAGTATAGTCTATAAAACCTTCACAACCCAGCGAGCGTACATACTCCTCATTTGGTCCGCTTGCCATGGCCACAACACTGGCTCCAGCAATTCGTGCCAGTTGAACGGCAAACGAGCCAACGCCACCGCTGGCTCCCATGACCAAACAGCGCTCCCCCATTTGCAGGCCGCCTCTATGGATAACGCTCTGGTATGCTGTAAGACATGCCAGCGGAATGGAGGCAGCCTCTTTATAAGATAGATCTTTCGGCATGTGAGCCACGTAACTCTCCGGCAAAGCAATGTATTGGGCGTAAGTTCCTTTCTGGATAACCGGACGCCTCGCATAAGCGAAAACCCGATCGCCGGGTGAGAACCTGCGGGCACTGTAGCCGCAGCTTTCCACCTCTCCAGCCATATCCCAGCCTGGAATCAAAGGCAAAATATTGGGCATTCGCTCTTTCAAAAACCCTTCGCGAATTTTAAAATCCACAGGATTTACGCCCGCAGCCTTGATTCGCACCAATACCTCTCCCTCCCCGGGAATGGGCTTTTCTACATCCGTAAATTTTAGTTGATCACGCCCACCGAAAGAAGATAGAAGAATCGCTTTCATACCCGGCACCCGCCATTTTCTCTATTTCAAAACATAAGCCGGGCAAGAATGTAGATCGGAGCGATCGAAATCCGGCTACTCCATGGCACTGCGGGTAACCAGATAGACTCCCCCTATAATCAGAAGAGTCCCGGCTATGCGGCCAAAAGTGACATTTTCGCCCGAAAGATAACCATAGAACAATGTAACCAGATATCCTATGGAGACAAGAGGTCGAACCAGGGAGAGATCGGCAACGGAAAGCACAGCCAGCCAAAGAAGGACACTCAAGCCATAGCTTACCAGAGAGGCCAGGATAAAGGGTGAAAGCACAACCCGCACATAGTAGAGAAGAATCGCCAGACTCCCCTCTGAAAACGGGACAGGACCTGCTGTACTCATTCCCATTTTCATGAGAATCTGACCGCCTGCCCCCAGCAGAATTGAAAGCATGAGGAAGGCCCACATCATAGGACTATTATTCAGGCAATACCTGAAAACCGCCGGTGGTCTGCTGAAAGAGTTTGTGAAGAGAGGCACTGTTTTCCTGAGGGCCTCGCGTTCCAATGAGCACGTAGCGATTGCGAATAATAGTGTGCAGTTGATAGCTAACCCAGGTACCATTTTTCAGAGTAACATGATATTGCCGTGCAGGCTTCCCCTGGAAATTTACTACACCTCTCTCCACGATGGCACACTTGCATGTGGAAGCATAACGATTTTCATAGGTAGACGAGAAGAGATTGGCATCTCCGTTATCCGGAATTTCAACTGCGACCCGGATCAATTCCAGAACATCGCCCTCTTCATCTTTTTTTACGAATTCATGGGTTTTAACGTTTCCATTGTCAGTCACTGTATAGGCAAAGGTGATGGGTACAGGAACGGTAAATTGATGATCGGGATCCCGAAAAAGACCGGTGGTAGGCTGATCCGGTGTCTCCACGACTGCAGGCTCTTTGCAGGACGATAGAAAAGAGGTGACGGCAATGGCGATAATCCAGAAGAGCCTTTTTTCTGACCAGAATCTCACCTGACCAGTAACATGTGGAGGCGGGAATATTTCTACATAAAAATTTCCATTCCTGCTTCTATCTCTCATTTCGGGAGAAAAACCTGACATTTCGGAAGAACAAAAGGCAAAAAAGCTCACACCGAAAGGGTGGCTTTTTCTCCCGAACATATTCAAATAGAGGGTCCGTTCATGCGCATTGGACTGGTAAAATTCATAAATGCACGGCCTCTGGACTACGGATTCAGAGTTGATCGGAAAAATGGGTACACATTAATAGAAGATACTCCAGCACGGCTGGCGGATATGCTACTTGCTGGCGAACTTGATACAGCTTTGATCAGCTCCGTGGAGTGGATCAAAAACCGAACAAGACTGGGTGCCTGCACGGAAGTGGGAGTCTGCAGCCAGCAAAATGTACGCTCTATTTTGCTGATATTCTCTCAATTACCGGAAAACATTAATTCTTCGTTAACAGAGGACACTCTCCCGGCCTCGTTGAACCGCGTCTACTATGACCGAGGATCTCGCTCTTCGGTGGGACTATTAAAAATCCTCCTGTATCGTAACTACGGAAAAATTCCGGAATTCACCGAAAGCGACCCTGTCCATATTCCTTCTCTGGTTCAGAATTCTTCCGATAGCGCAGGGCTTTTGATTGGTGATTCCGCACTGGCCTTCGAAAGCTCTGCTCTCGCTTCCCGGCTTTTGAGCGCGGATCTGGCTACATGGTGGAATCGGCTGGAAGGGCTACCTTTTGTCTTTGCTCTGTGGGCATATCCGATTTCAAAGCCCCTGCCCGATACGTTTTTTGTGGAATCGCTGCGGCATGGGATGGAGCACCTTCAGGAGATCATTCAGGATGGTGGCTACCACGATATGCATGGCTACTTCACCCGATCCTTGCACTATCGCCTGGGAGAGGCTGAAAAAGAATCACTGATACGTTATGAAGCCTGGTTGAAGCAGGTTGGCCACATTTAAACGATTTTCCTCCCCTTCGTTTTGAGTGGTGTTGGCGGGGATTGCCCTTGGTGCAGCATGTGCGCGAATATCAATGCTCCAGTAAATTCCTTCAGCTGACTTCAGAGTGGACTCCACAGGTAGAGAATAAAGATTCAAACCAGGCTGGGTAATGCTTCCATGGTTCGTAAACAGATCATAATACCAGGGATATAGAATAGCAAAATTCATTCTCTTGCCAGCCATGGTCTGTGCCATCAACTCGTTGAACCGTTTGGGAATGGTTCCGGCTTTATCAGGTATCTCACTGGCAGAGGGAAAAATCCTGTGAATCACCAATCGACCCGGGGCTCTATGAACCTCTGTCTTTCCGATCAGAACTTTTTCTAAATCCGCCGGATCGGTAAAACTAAATCGATAGTGCACACTCACCTGGAGGGGGAATATAACCCCTTCCCTTTTGTCTTCAATCCTTTTCGAGAGAAAATTCTGAACCTGAATGTCTCGATCGGGAAAAAGAGCATTGTACCGGGTGTTGATTTCGCTCTCTTCTACCGGTAGAAATGAGATGATGGACCGGCCGCTTTCGGAATAGATGGGAACCGTATAGTCCAGCTCTACATAACCGCTGAAATCCCAGTTGAGCACAATCTTTTCTGC
>JBNLFC010000121.1:0-9148 GCA_050305335.1 Leptospirales bacterium | reverse complement strand
GGGATATGTATTAAATTTCTGAGTTTGAACTGGCTATGAAACTTCTTATTTGGTTGCAATGTCAAACTGAAAGTCATTGGATCATGCGTTATTTCAATGCAAAAACGTCTGCAAGCCTTTCTGGATGACCGGGAAACGCTTTGTGGCATGTATACTCTCCTTCCCGGATCAGGGTTGCAATGATCTCTTTGCAGATTTCACGTAATCCCTGCATACATTCGTTCCATGCGGCCGCAGTGTCTTCGTCCGTGGCGCGAGTCATAAGGAGTGCTCTGACCACTCCATAAATCTCAGGAATGTAATTTCCCCAGACGTCAATGCATACGTCCAGAAGCTCTGTGCCACTTCTGGCTTTCTGGAACTGCTTCAAGCGCTCATTCAAACCCTTCACTTCATCTATATAACGGGTGGTGGCAATCATTAGATCCGTACGGGACTTGAAATGGAGGTAGAGAGCTTGCCTGGAGATTCCAGCGGCCTCTGCAATGTCGCTCATTTTGCGCCTGCCTCTGCTTTACACAGTGTAAAGCAGAGGCCCTATCCCGGGTGATACCAACAAGAGGCGTCTACAATGTGGATATGAAATTGATAAAGAATATAAATAATATTGATTTTTATGACGCAGTGGTGATAGGAAGCGCCATACAGTAAAATGCCTTTCTACTTTCGCCCTATGGCTAAACTCATATTTGCTTTTCTGAGAATCCGTGAAGGGGATTTTAGAGACTGGAAGCAGATTCGTCACTGGAGTGAATCATTTCAAAAAAAATATGGGAAGCGACTCTGGCAACCGGAGCAACAGGAGATGGGAAATGAAATTAGTCATTTTTGGATCTACGGGGGGAACCGGACGTCAACTGATCCGCCAGGCCCTGGAAAAAGATTATAATGTTACTGCCTTTGCGCGCAACTCGGAAAAGTTAGACATGGATCACAGAAATCTGCTAATAATCCAGGGGGATGTCCTGGATTATTATGGGGTAAAAGAAGCTGTTCAGAGACAGGATGCTGTGCTGTGTGCCCTGGGCAGCGCTTCTCCCTCCGATAAAAGTTATCTCCGCGCCCATGGCACTGAGAACATTCTGCGTACCATGGAAGAGACCGGTGTGAAACGTTTCGTTTGCCAGTCTGCTCTTGGTGTTGGTGATAGCTCTCACTTGCTTCCGTTTCATTACAAATACTTTTTAATTCCTCTGTTGCTCCGGCAGGTCTATGCGGATCATGAGTTGCAAGAGAACAAAATCAAAAAGAGTAAACTGGATTGGACTATTGTTCGTCCCGGAGTGCTCACCGATGGTAAACTGACCGGCAAATATCAGCATGGGTTTACCGAAAAAGAGGGGAAATTTCAATCGAAAATATCCAGAGCCGATACGGCAGAGTTCATGCTGGGACAAATAGCTGAGGAGCGATATCTTCATCAAACCCCCTGCCTCTCTTATTAGAGCCTGCATATTGAGATCCACCGTCAGGCAACTGCAATGAAGCGGCCCTTCCATTGCCGGGGCATGAAAGCCCGTTGTGGCGTTGAAGACAGAGCAATCAAGCTCTCTAAAAGACGGGTTGTACACCAAAAAACTCTGCTGACTTTAGCGGCGGTGGAAATATCCGTAACCAGCTTTGCATGAAACGCCGTTAATATATAATGGCGAGGCATACCTGGCAATGTGAATGATGTGGTGTGCCAGACTGGAGAATAATAATTATGGAAGAGAGTCAAGCATCCGTCATGGGCAAAATTTTGCAGGAACTCTCTTTGCCTACGTTTACTCAGTTGATGCAAGGTAATAATCAGGGCTCGGGCTATTCCCCGGTGCTCCTTCTGATCATCGCCCTGGTTGTGCTCGAGATTGCCATAATCCTGTTATATAAAGTGCTCAAACGCGCTTTCCCTCCGCCTGCGAGTGCACATAGCCGTCCCGATGCACCTGCGCAGAGCGAGGCAGCTCCGGAGCTCACAACTGCTCCTCCGGAAGTTGCACCTGAAGATTTTTTGATAGAGGAGACTCTTTCTGGAAGTACATCTTCAGAGGATGAATCGACCTTTTATACCGAACTTTATGAGCAGGAACGCTGGGCCATGCCAGGCTTTCTTTCGCTGGCTCCTTCCAGTTACAGACCGACGCTCCCGGCTCTTATGGGCGATCTTTCAGGAAAAAAAGAGGAAAACAACGAAGAGAGTGCAGATCGCTTCAATTTCAGAAGCTATATGTTTTTTCAAACTGATACCCACGGGAAGCTGAATACGGACACGGAATCATTCTGCAAAAACCTTCTGGAAAGCTGTGGCCAGCTTTTCGATACCGTAAATCGAATTACTCTGTTCCTTGCTGACAGAACCGGCAAAGTGCTTCCGGCTCTGGAAAAGCAGGGAAGGGTGTTTTTATCCGGCGATGGTATTCAAAAAAAACTTTCCTCTGCGACAATGGCCAGCCTGGAGTGTTCCAGAATCGTTATGGATGACGAAGGGAGAACCATTTCTGTGCCTCTCATGAGCGGTGGTGAGTTTGCTGGCGCGGTAGTATTTCAGTCAATAGAACCATTGTATAAAAAAGAGAAGATTCAAAAAGCACAGGAAATGGTTTCAAAATACGGTGAATTCCTTTATCAAATTAAACTTGTTGAAAAGATCTCCACAGATCCGCAAACAACTCTGCTCAATGGATATCAGTTCCAGGCTGATCTTGTGGAAACGTTTCATAAAAAAGAGCTTTTTCGTTTTCAACCACTCCTTCTATTGATTCGCTTCCCGGCCAGCTTTGCTACCTCTGGCATTGCAGGCGCGGGTCTCTCGCTCCGCACGGTTTTTTCCAATCACTTTTCATTTTACCGGATCGCTACTGACGTGATTGCCCTTATTGGACCATCGCTGGATCCTGAAGAGCTGAAAATGGAGATGATTCGCTATCGGAAGATGCTTAACCCGCAGAAATCTCCGGTTCTTTTTACAGGTGGGGCAGTGCTGCACAGAGATATTCTCAACGTGGACGAATGGTTTGCCCGGGCAGGTACGGCACTGGAGCAATCCGCCGATTGCAGAGGTACCTTGATTCTACACAATGAACGTGGGAATAGTGCTCACTCATTCAAAAATCTAACGTCAGCTTCCAGAAACTGAGGTGCAGGATGAGTCATCTGCAAGATGAAAGAATCATTATTACAATCATTCGTACTCTCGAAGAGTACTTAAACTTTAATCTGAAAATCGAAGCTCATTCCGAAGCATATGGTCCTACTCAAAATGAGGGTCTTTGTTACGAGGTCCTGCAGGAATCGGAGTTTACCGGAGATTTGAAAGGTCGCATTTTTCTGGCCATGGAAGGATACACACGGCTGAAGCTATTACCAATACTTGCGGACGAATATCGAGACGATTTTGTAAAAACGCCCCGTGCCGATGAGTTGATCGGCCACATGATGAAGGGTTTTCTGGCCATTGTTTTCGACGAGCTCAACCGGTCTGAACTGAGTCTACACCATCTTCCACCGATTCTGAAAGATCACAAAATGGTAGATTTGAAATATAGCAATTCACGCAACTATATGATGATCTTTTTTTTAAAGGACAGGGCTAACCCGGCGTATCTGGGGAGATTGTACATAATCCTTTCTCTTGAAAAAATAAGAAGTTTTGAAAACAAGTCAGGGGGAGAAGAGTAAAATGGGCTGCCTGGAGAGCAAGTGAACCGAGATTCTCTATTTTCAGCCATCAATCGAAAAATTGGAAAGGCCATTCATCGTTTTCAGATGATTGGAGAGGGCGACTCTATTCTTGTTGCTATCAGCGGAGGGAAAGATAGCATACTACTACTGGAGTTTTTACAACTATTTCAACTCAAAGCTCCTGTCAAGTTTCAACTTATTCCAGTCCATGTGAATCAGGGGGGGCCTTTTGCGGAGAATGTCACTCACGTTCTTTCTCTGGTTCGCGAACGAACGGGTCTGGATTGCCAGGTTGTAGAAGAAGGAATATTCAGTGCCATCAGTCGTCTTTCCGACGCGGGCCAGACACCTTGCTCCCTGTGTGGCCGGTTACGAAGAGGAGTTCTTATGAGTACAGCCCGTAGACTCGGATGCAATAAAATCGCGCTGGGCCATCACGCGGACGACGCTATGGAAACTCTGTTAATGAATGCTTTTTTTAGCGGTAAAATTGGCTCCATGTCTCCCCATTATCGTGTAGGGGCGGGGGATTTGAGAATCATACGTCCCCTCTTTCTGGTCGGCGAGGATGAAGTCAAAAGCTACGTTGAGCGAAGCTCTATTGCAACGGTCAGCTGCACCTTCTGCCAATCCAGCGGCGGATTCAAACGGAGAGAGATGAAACATATGCTGGAAAACCTCCAGAAGCATTACCCGCTGATAAAAGGCTCCTTACTGGCCTCCCTCTCCAACATTCATGTGGAAGAAATGGCAGATGCAAGATTCTGGGCCATGGAAAAATTTTCCCTTCCTGATGGATAGCAACCGTAACCCCTGGTAGAATGTTGACGGAAAAGTGATGGCGATCACATGCCACAACTGGTAATTTGATCTCATGAAATCATTCACCTATTTCAATCCTGTAAAACTGATTTTTGGCGATAACTCCATTAGCCGAATCGGTGAAGAAATTTCAGAAAATCAGCGAGTTCTTCTGACATACGGCGGTGGAAGCATCAAGAAAAACGGTGTATATGATCGCGTTCTGGAATCTTTAAAAAATCATACGATAGTTGAATTTTCTGGCATCGAAGTAAATCCAGACTATGACACCCTCATCAAGGGTGTGGAACTGGCACGCAAAGAAAAAATTGACCTGATTCTGGCCGTGGGTGGGGGATCGGTGATTGATGGCAGTAAGTTCATGGCTGCAGCCATCCCTTTTGAAGGGTCTGACCCATACGAAATCATTGCAAAACGTGCTTCGATTCGTAGCGCCGTCCCCCTTGGATGTGTTCTAACGTTGCCTGCCACCGGAACCGAGATGAACGTAAATGCGGTAATTTCACGGCGCTCAAAGGAAGAGAAAAGCGCTATCAGCTCTCCTTTTCTCTATCCGAAGTTTTCGGTGCTGGATCCTGCTGCCACCTATTCATTACCCGAAAAGCAGATTCGAAACGGTATCATAGATGCCTTTGTGCATGTGATGGAGCAGTATTTGACTTATCCTGTGGGTGCGACTCTGCAAGATCGTTTTGCAGAATCGATCATCTCCACATTAATTGAAATAGGACCTCTGACTCTATCTCACCCGGAAGACTATCTCTATCGGGCGAACTTCATGTGGGCTGCCACCATGGCTCTCAATGGACTCATAGGAATGGGGGTACCACAGGATTGGGCTACCCATCAAATCGGTCACCATCTCACCGCTCTCTATGGAATGGATCATGCCGAGACTCTTGGTGTGGTGCTACCGTCGCTCTGGAAAGAATGCTTTGGCGCGAAAAAGGATAAACTCGCCCAGTATGGAGAACGGGTGTGGGGATTTTCTGCCTCCACAAATGAGACATTGGCGGAACTTGCCATAGAAAGAACGATCTCTTTTTTCCACGATGTTGGAATGGCTACCGCCCTTGCCGATTACTCGATTCCAGACGATGTTGTAGAACAGGTGCTGACCCGGATGGAAGCGCGAGGTCAAAAACGGCTGGGGGAGAAGGGGGAAGTCACACCGGAAGTAGTGGCACAAATATTAAAAAGAGCAAAGTAATTCAATCCGGGCACTCACAATCAAGCCGTTTGCTATTCCTGATCCTCCATTCCATGTTTTTTCAGCTTTCGCCAGAGTGAAACGCGATCGATGCCCAATATCTGGGCCGCCGCTGATTTGTTACCGCCAACTTCTTTCAGAACCCACATAATGTAAGCGATCTCTTGTTCTTCCAGAGAGGGAATGGCTCCATCCTGCTTCCTGTTTAAACTCATATCCAGCTCTCGCAGCTGATCGTGAAGGTGGTGCTTCTCAATTCGTCCGCTATGGCTCAATACCACACCTCTTTCGATGATGCTCTCCAGTTCCGCCACGTTTCCCGGAAATTGGTAATTCATGAGCATAGCCATAACTTCCCGGGAGATCTCGGTTACATCCTTTCCCATGGCCCCGGCCTGCTTTTTTAAAAAATAGTAGCTCAAAAGAGGAATATCGTCCCGTCTTTCTCGCAAAGGTGGAAGACTCAATGTTACAATCTTTAAACGATAATAGAGATCAGATCGCAACCGACCTTCACGGATTGATACTTCAGGATCCACGGATGAAGAGGCGATGATGCGAGCAGACTGGGCATTATCTCGTCTGGAATCCTCCAGCGAGCCCCTGGAGTTTTCCAGATACTGTAGCAGCATCAGTTGCAAATTCAAGGGAAGTCGGGGGATCTCTGCCAGGTAGAGCACTCCACCTCTTGCCATCTCCAGAACCGTAGAGGATGCCGAACGGAGTCGGTCGTATCCCTGCGGTCCGAACAGTTCCCGACGAAGAGTGTCCTCGTCAGAGGCATCGCAATTCACTGAAAAAAAAGGAACACCAGATTGTGGATTCGCCGCATGGATGTAGCGTGCCAGAACCTCTTTGCCGGTTCCCACTTCTCCTGTAATGAAAACCGAACCTGGAGCGCCGGCTGCATTCCGCGCCAGTTCCAGGGTTTTCACAAGTGCGGGATGGTTGGTCAGTAACTTTACTTTGCCCTTATATTCCTGCACCTGGCGATTGTAGCCCGCGCTGCTTCTCTTTTCCTCCACATCCGCCAGGGCTTCCCGGATCACTCTTTGCATCTCTTCCAGTTTAAAAGGTTTTGCAATATAATGAAATGCACCGTTTTTCATTGCAATGATTGCAGATTCAAGAGTGGCATATCCTGTGATCAAAATTACAGCAACATCCGGATAGTGTTCCCGGCAATATTGCAGTATATGCATCCCATCTACCTTTTCCATTTTCAGGTCAGTCAAAACGACTTCGAATCTCTTCTCCTGAAGCATTTTGAGAGCTGTCTGGCCGTTGCCAGCAGCCACCACATCGTACCCCTCCTTTTTCAGTACGTGCTCCATATTCTTCAAAGCAATCTTTTCATCATCAACGATCAGTATCTTTGCCGGATCCTTCATGCTGTAATCTCCTGCATTGGCAGTTGGATAAGAAACGAACTTCCCTTTCCTTGCTGGCTTTGAACCCCTACGTATCCGCCATGCCTTTCCACAATTTCATGAACTATAAAGAGTCCCAGACCGATTCCTTTTCCCACTTCCCTGGTGGTATAGAATGGATCGAAAATTTTTTTCAAATTTTCATCCGCTATACCCTTACCCGTATCCTGGATGATGATCTCAATGTAGTCCCGGTCATTGGATATGGAACCGTTATAAAAAATGTAGTCTGAAATATCAGACTGATTGGCATCCCCTTTTCTTGCGCTAATCCGGATGGTTCCAGATTCGTTGTCGGTTGTCGATTCCTGAATGGCAGAAATAGCATTTTTGATTAGATTCAAAAATGCCTGCTGAATGCGTGTGCGGTCGGCGTAGATGGTGGCGTCTTCTGGAATGTTCAGTTCGACACTGATACCGGTGGGGATTTCTCCTCCGATAAAACTCATTGTATCTTTCATCAATCTCATAAGGATAAAATATTCTTTTTTAAAGTTTTTTTCTCTGGAGTAGTCCAGCAACGAATGGACAATGGTCTTTGCACGTTCCACTTGTTCCTCTATGTCCGTGACCAATTCCTGATGAAACAAATCCAGGTTGTGCGTAGCTTCATTTTTTATTATTTCAATGGAAGTGGAGATATTGGCAAGGGGGTTGTTCAACTCATGGGCCACACCGGAAAGGAGAGTCCCCAGTGATGCAAGTTTCTCTGAATGAACCAACCGCAACTGTCTCGATTCCAACTCGTGCAACATTTTTTTAAAGGCGTTTTCCAGTGAGACGATTTCTCGTTCTCTCGATTGAATATGGAAGTCTTCGAACCTACCATCAGCTACCAGATCCATTCTTAACTCCAGTTGCTTGAGTGGCTTAACAACCATGCGGACCACCATGTTACTCAATGTAATTCCAGACAGAGTGAGTATAAGAATGGATGCGGCTAACAGGGAGAGTGAATGGATTATCATGTCCCGCAATCTCTGGCGTTCCAGATAAAATATTGACTCCGCGATGGTTGTCATTTCCCTGCCAATTCCGCGGATTTTTTTTTCAAGAGCCTGTCGCTGCTCAAGACTGCTGTGTTTCTGGTTCTGATAAGTGGCCATCAAAGACCCGTAAAGTATGATATCGGTCTGAAGCAGTTTGAGCTCATCTTCTGTAGCAACTTTGGCAAAATCGGAGAGGTGCTTTTGAAAAAGGGCGCTGGCGCGTAGCAGGTAGCGATGGTTTTCACGGTAGTCGCTCTCCAATCTGGACAGGAAAAAATTTTTTTCGAATCTACGAAGTTCTAGAGTTGTATTGAGAAACTCTGAGATAGCCTCTCCCGCTACGAACTTATTTTCCATAAAACTGATTTCAATGAAGGCCAGTACAGGTAATGCCACTATGATCAGAAGTACAGAGTAAAAACCTGCTATGATTTTCTGTTGAATGGATGGCAGGAATCTACGCGTTGCTGATAGCGGATTCATGTGTTTCAATTTGAAACACATGAATTATTTTCGCAACACATCTTTCTCTTTTTTCCTGATTTTTTCTCTTTCAGTAGTCTTTCCTGGGAAAAGATGCACCAAATTCCTTTGACATAGTTGAAAAAAGCAACGTAACTGGAAGCGTATAAATGGCGCTCTTTTTGATGCAAAATGCAACATAAACAGAGTTGCCTTTATAAAATCATCTGATCAGGAGCAGCCTTATGAAAACTCTGTTTTCTACTCTGGAAATCCTCTTTGTTGCCGTTGCATACGCAGAGGAGGGAGCCTATCGTTATGCTCTGGAAGCTCTGGATGAGCTGAATCAAAAATAATTACTGAAAACTTAAGGATTGTTGCGAGATATGAATTTGCCATTGAAACACACTTCTCTATCGAAGTATCTGCCTTTTCTCCAGTGGATGCCCATGGTGAATCGGAAAACATTTACTTCGGACTTGATAGCCGGAGTTACGGGTGCCATTGTAGTTTTACCTCAGGGGGTTGCGTTTGCAACCATAGCAGGAATGCCTCCTGAGTATGGGCTCTAT
>JBNLFC010000120.1:0-9225 GCA_050305335.1 Leptospirales bacterium | reverse complement strand
CACATCATCTGCGTCAACGTCGCTATCATAGTCAGCAAGGCCCTTGCAGAAGTCCTGTGCCATAGCGATTGACGATGACAGCAGAACCACCATTACGATTAATATTAGTCGTTTCATCTCTATTCCCTCCTACAAAAGAATAATAGTTTAATGACCGCCTCGGACGGGCCAGACAAAGTTGTAGTTGTCATTCTTGCTTCCGTTATACTCATGGCCATTCCACATGTACACATGCCATGCGGAGTCGTTATCGTAAGCACTAGTGGTGGAGGTCCAGTAGTAGTCGAAGGTAGGGCTGTATTGAGTATTGGGAAAAAAGTTAGCGTCGATGGCAGGGCTGGATCTGGAGTAGTTCAAAATGCTCATCAGCTCGTTCATCGATGGCAATCTCCATTTACGTCCGGTCAGATTGAGTGTGTCGCAATACTGAAGAGCCCCTGCCCAGTTGCTGAGGTAATCCGTTGCTGCTCCGCTGCTGCAATCACTTCCGCTCAAACCTGCGCTACACTTCTGCCAGACCAGGTTTGTAGCGGAGTCTGTAATGGTACCATCACCATTTTCCACAAAAGAGGGGTCCGGCAAAGGATCACCTGAGACGCAACGTACGAAAGCAGCACTGGCGTTCGCATAGTAGCTGATTCTGGTATCCATAAAACGTATTGCCCATGAATTCGTGGATATGGGAAGATACGTATTGCTGCTCCAATAGTACGACAGCTGCGTTCCCGGAAAATAGCTTTGCTTGATGGCAGGGATAGTGCTCCCAACCGTATCTACACCGTAATCCACTATCGTCTCCAGTTCACGGATAGTGGGCAAACGCCAATCACTTTTGCCTGCATACTTCGCTGCAGACAGCCCGCTGCAAGTGCTATCAGCAAGAGTTTTAGTTGCCGTTGTATCCAGTGTACCGCTACTGCAGTCAGAACCCAGCTGTGCTGATGTACAGGTCATCCAGGTAAGCCCGGTTACATTGTCCACAGTTACAAATTCAATACTTCCCGAGGGATTGGTGGGTGCTGAAAAGCTTCTGGCAGCCGGCACTCCTACATAGTCCCCATCCTGACCCGGGAAGATTGGTTCACCACAGGACGAGAGAGGCGTGAGTGTATCATTAAAGCAGAGGCTCTGGCCTGTGTCAGGTAGATGGGAGGTCCTGGCAATAACCATAATAATCGCCAGAAGCAGATTGGTGTTGAGATCGCTATCACTGAATACCCCCGGCCCGCAAGAGAAGGTTGTGACAGAAAGAGTGATGGATACAAAGATTTTTTTGATAGCTATCTTGATTCATAAGAGATGAACCTTCACAAGGCCTACCGGCTAACCGTGGCGTAGAGTAGAAGTTCGGATGGGTCGGGACAAGAACTATTTATGTTTCTCCGGAATCTTCCCCAAAAAAGTGCTCCCTAAAGGCCTGGTCGGTAAGCGAGATTTCATAGAAAGGATTTTCTTGAAATCGAGACAACGCTTCGAACTTCTTGACCATGCACAATGAACTTGCCCTCTCCCTTTCCAGATTCGCCATGGAGCGCCCTGGCGATCTGATGATCTCTATTTCAGGAGTCAGGGGGAGAGTGCCGGAAGGGTTGGACCCTCTGAATATCACTCTTTTCACCCAGGCCTTCGCGAATGTCACCGGAAAGAGGATTGTTATTGGAAACGATGCCAGGGCAACCGGAGAAATCATGCGAAACATTATCATCGGCACTCTTCTGGCCTGCGGAAAAGAGATCCTGGACATCGGGCTTGCTCCCACACCTACGGTGAAAGCAGCCGTAGCCACGTTCAAAGCAGATGGCGGAATCATGATCTCTGCCAGCCATAATCCACCGGAGTGGAATGCTTTTAAGTTCATTGATCGGGGCGGATTTTTCTTTGGAACCAGAAAGTTTGAAGAATGGAAAAAGGCTCTTGTTAGCGGCCATTTCCCCCTTGTGAATTACAAAAAGCGCGGCAGATTAAAAGTAGTGGATGGAGTGGATAGCCACATTCAATCCGTACTGGAGAAAATTCCCAATGTGACTCAGATCAAAAAGATGAAGTATCGTGTGGTGGTGGATGGTGTGGCCGGTGCCGGACGTGATGCCCTGCCCCGTCTTCTGGAGATCCTGGGATGCCGCGTAACGAAATTGTTCTGCGAGCCAACACTCGACGGCAGCTTTCCACGGCCTCCAGAACCAACACCGCAGGCGCTCAAAACATTCAGTGCTTCCACAAAAAAAGAGCAGGCAGCCATTGGCTTTGCCCTGGATCCGGACGCAGATCGTCTGGTACTCTCATCGCCCACAAAGGGAGCCATTCACGAGGAGTATACTTTGCCGCTGGCACTGATGGGCACGCTCTCCACTTCTGCGCTGAAAGACCTCCTCTCCGGCACCAGGGCGGATGGTAAAAAGAAAAAACGGAGCCAATCCGTGATCATCAATCTCTCAAGCTCTTTTATCACAGCCACTGTGGCCCAATATGGTGGATGGAAGGTGGAGCGAGCCCCTGTGGGGGAAGCCAACGTGGTCGAAATGATGCGAAAAACCGGGGCAATATTTGGCGGTGAAGGCAATGGAGGTGTGATTCATCCGGAAATCCCTTCCTACGGCCGGGATTCGCTGGCAGGCGCAGCGCTGATCCTTTCTGCCATGGCAGCCTCAGGCTCCGGAACTATTGATACGCTGCTTCAGCGACTGCCGCAAATTCATATGGAAAAGAGCAAATTTCCCCTGGGATCCAGGTCGCTTTCTGAAATCTTTCAGAAACTGGCCCAACTCTTTCCCGAAGGTAAAAAAGATGAACGAGATGGCCTTCACATAACTCTTCCCGATGGATCCTGGATCCACGCCAGAGCCTCCAACACCGAACCCATTGTCAGAGTGATCGCTGAAGCTGGCAATAGAGTCCGATTGAAAGCCATTCTAGACCATGCCGGAGCCCTTTTTCGTTCTTGAAGTCCCCGTCGCTTGCCTGATTCTTGACCCTTATGTGCGGAATTGTTGGCTATATTGGCGATAAATCGGTGGACTCGGTCCTGATTGTGGGACTCACCCGGCTGGAATATCGCGGCTATGACTCGGCCGGCATTGCCGTGATCGATAAGGGGGAGTTGGTCATCCGCAAAGAGAAGGGGAAAATCAAAGATCTGGAAGCCCTTCTTCTGGCCCATCCGGTGGAGGGTTCCATGGGTATCGGCCATACTCGCTGGGCCACCCACGGAGTTCCATCCCGATCCAACGCTCACCCCCATGTGGACTGCCTGGGTAAAATTGCTATTGTACATAACGGCATCATAGAGAACCACCACACACTGCGCACCAACCTGCAGGACCAGGGCCATGTTTTCAAAACCGAGACAGACTCGGAGGTGGTGGCTCATGTAATAGAAGAGGAGATGCGCTCGGGTCATAAGATCGAAGAGGCATTCCGAAAAACGGTTCTCTCACTGGATGGGAAATATGCGATCTCCATGGTTTATGAAGGAGACCAGGATCGCATTTTCTTTGCCAGGAATGGATCCCCTCTGGTTTACGGCAAAGGAAAAGAGGAAAGTTATCTGGCCTCGGATGTGAGCGCTATCATTCCCGCAGCGAAAAAACAGTATCATATAGACAATGGTCAGTGGGGCTGGATCAGCAAACATGGGCTCCACCTCTTCGACTCTGAGAACAATCCCCTCACCTTTGAGCTGGATCCTATTCGCCTGGATGTGCAGCAACTGGATCGCAACGGATACGATCACTTTATGCTCAAAGAGATCTTCGAGCAACCCGATGTGATTCGCCGCATAGTCATGGAAAGAACCGATGAGGCCGGTAAAATCCTTTTTCCGGAACTCAACTTCCCGCTGGAATTTCTTGGCAAAGTGAGTCGAATCATGATCACCAGCGCCGGTACATCGTGGCACGCAGGGCTTCTGGGAAAACTTTTTCTGGAAAAATTCCCGCGTATCATGAGCGAAGTGGATATTTCGTCGGAGTTTCGATATCGAAACCCCATTGCAGAAGGCGATACGTTAATGATCGCTATTTCACAGAGCGGAGAGACGGCGGACACGCTGGCAGGAATCCACGAAGCAAAATCCAAGTTTATGAAGGTTCTCTCCTTTGTGAACAATTCTCACTCCACCATTGCGCGGGAATCTAACGGTTTTATCGATTTGATGGCAGGTCCGGAAATTGGCGTAGCCTCTACCAAGGCCTATACAGCTCAGGTGATCAATCTGCTCTTTTTCGCTCTTTTCCTTTCAGGAATCAAATGGGTTATTTCCAAAGAAGAACGACTGGAAATCTTCCAGGCCATTCACTCTCTGCCGGAAAAAATTGAAGATATCTTGAGCCGCGCCAATGAAATCAAGAAGTGGGCAACCGCTTTGCGCGACGCTAAAGACTTTGTCTTCCTCGGGAGAAACTTCAACCACCCTACTGCGCTGGAAGGTGCATTGAAATTAAAAGAAATCTCCTACATTCACGCCTCGGGATACGCTGGCGGGGAATTCAAACATGGTCCCATTGCACTCATCTCGCAGGAAGTGCCAGTAGTCGCCATTGCCCCACAGACGGAAATATATGAAAAAATGATCTCCAACATAGAAGAGGTAAAGGCACGCAACGGAATCATCCTTTCTATTTATACAGAATGCGACACAAAGGTTCCGGCCATGTCGGACTACAGCTTCTCCATTCCAAAAGTTCCGGATTACCTGACTCCCATACTCACAGTCATTCCTCTGCAGCTTCTGGCCTATTACATGGCCCTGGAAAAGGGTTGCGAACCGGATCAACCCAGAAACCTTGCAAAGTCGGTGACGGTGGAGTGAGCTCGCCCGGGCAAGACACACTCCTTGTAGAATCCGCCAGGATTGACCTGGCTCCCCTGATTCGTTTTCGCTCCTCCTTTTCCCTGCGCAACGGTATTTTCACTCCTCTGGAGCGACTGCGTATACATGATCATCAATTCGAAAACATCTACTATCAACGCAACGATAGAAGCCTCCAGGGATGGGTTGCAAAAGCCGAAGGTTTACAATCCCACTCGCCCGACAAGAAGCACAATGACGAATTTTTGCAAATCATCGAATCGGATTTTAACCCATTCACGGTTCTGGACGAAATAGAAAAAAATATTGAGAAGGATCTTACGCTGCTTTTGAAAGACAAAGGTAGCTCCGGCTTTCTCACTCCGGACACCTTTGCCACTCACTTTCCCGGTGTTCACATAACAGGGAATCCGGAAGACATTTATATACACTCTCTGGCAAAGATCCTGCCCGGATCGGTTCTGGATGCCACATCGGGCCCCATTGTAATCGACAGGAATGCAAAGATATCACCTTTCACATACCTTGCCGGACCGGTCTATGTGGGACCGGATTCTATGGTGGACGATGCGCGAATCACAGGCCCGACAGTAATAGGGCGAAACGTGCGAGTGGGCGGAGAAATAGAAAACAGCCTGATCAACGACTTCACGAACAAACACCACGAAGGCTTTGTAGGTCACTCCATACTGGGAAGCTGGGTAAACCTCGGAGCTCTTACCACCACTTCGGATTTGAAGAACAATTACGGTGAAATTCGAATAACAGTCCCGAAAGAAGATCCACCTGTAGCGAAGCCTCCCCATGAAGATAGAGAGGATGGAGAACAACGGGACATCAGAGTAACGGAGATATCAACAGGCCGCATTAAATTCGGTTCCATCATTGCAGACTATGCAAAAACTGCCATTGGTACCATGCTCAATACGGGCAGCGTGGTGGATGTGGGAGCCAATCTGTTTCAGATCAGCCGCAAGGATAAATATTTTCATCCTCTTGCATGGGGAGAAAATGGCCAACTCTATGAAGCGGAGCGTTTTATAGCAGACTGCGGCAAAATCATGGCTCGCAGGAATCAAAAGAGTGCATCCACGTTCCCGCAAATGGTTCGTCATACGCTTTCAAATTTGGTATAGGAAAGGTCTCTTTTCATGGACGATTGCTGGCAATCTGAACTGATCCTGTGGCTCCGGGAAAAGGGGAATCTCTATCGCCTTGATGATGAGTGCCTGGCCCGTGTATTTGTGGCTCTGAGGGAAAAAAAACCATCCAGAGCTCTGGAGATAATCAAGACTCAAGCATGCGAAACGTTCCTACCCGAAATTCTAAAAACTCTGGAAAGTATAAAAGATGCACCCTATGGGACAACAGACGCAGCCGGCCAGGGTCATGTTGCGGACCATGACCCCAACGTAGAGTCCGATCTTCGCAAAGCGTACCTGATCGAATTGCGTGCAGGTCACAAAAGTAGATACCAGCTTCTGGGAGAAGTTTTGCACACCCTGAAGTACCCTCTTCCCACAAGTTTGCAGTCTTTCTACTCTCTGCTGCGTGAATTCGAAATACGGTCCAACTACGATCTATTGCCTTCACTTCCAGACAATAGCCGGAGTCCTATCCCATGGCAAAAGATGGAGACCCTTCCCGATGAAGACTTTCTGTACACCGCATACCGCTTGCTAACCGGCAGAGAGCCTGATCCAGGCGGATACAATTACTACCTGACCTCCCTGAATTCCGGCAGGATGGCAAGGGTTGACGTCATCGGATCTTTACGTTATTCAACTGAAGGACGAAGCCATAATGCAAACATTCAGGGAGTCTTTCTTTTGTACCAGCTGGGCCGCATTGCTCGCAAGCTGAAAATCTTCGGTATACCATTGCGATGGTTCCTCCGCATCTATACATTCCCGGGTCGCTTTGCCGCAATCATGGAGTCCCTTCGCTCTGTTCGTTCCAGCATTGCAACCATATCCCATCTTCTGGAACTTGCCCGACGGCAGGAGAACCTTCTGGTGGAAGAGGCTATCCACCAGGCTTTTTCTCCGATTGCCAGGGAAACGAAAAAAGATACATCGCTTCCGAATCTGCCAGAACAGTTTGTTCACAGAAAGGATGAATCAATGAGCTCCGTTAGAAAGGAGACGATAACGCAGGCTACTACCTCTCATTTCCAGGAAATGCGCACCTTGCCTCCACGAAAAGCATACCAGCTTCTGGAAACATTTGTCGAAGGAGACGCCATTGGCAACCATGACCGGTTTCTCCACAATCTTCTTCTACAGATGGGATTCGATAGTCGATTTCTGGTAGACGGATTTGTTTCTCCTGCATTGAGGAGTTCATCGGTCTACCGCCGCCGATCCCATAAGCCATCCGATGATTCTCTTTTGATCTACCATCACTCGATAGGAGAAAATTTTGCACAACTGATCGCAAACCATAGTGGGAAAAAAATTCTAATCTACCACAATATTACGCCTGCCTCGTTCTTTGAAGAGACCCAACCGCTGCTGGCAAGGCGATTGCAAAGTGGCAGGCAAATCTTGCGTCAACTTTCCAACCATTTCCAGATTAGCGTATCTGACTCGGCCTACAATGGGGAAGAGCTCCTTCAGAATGGTTTTTCCAATGTCCATGTAATTCCTATTGCTGTGGATCCCATATCCACGTTAGCCAGGCCTGATCCGCTTTTTATGGAAAGATTGGGTGATGGCAAATTCAATGTTTTATTTGTGGGCAGAGTGACTCCCGGAAAACGGCAGGACCTATTTGCAGAGCTCTTTTTTCACCTTCGATCCGCCATCCCCCTCTCTCGCCTGATTCTGGCAGGAGAGGTGGTGGATCCTCTCTATTTTGTAAGGAAAGTTCTGCCTGCTTTTGAGAAATATAGACTCTATTCAGGAAACGAACGTCGCCAGCTCTTTGACCCATCAGGATCGATCTTCATGCCCGGCAAAGTGACCGATGGACAACTGCATGCTGTGTATGAATCCGCAGATTTATATCTGTCATTAAGCGAACATGAAGGCCTGGGATTACCTCTGGTAGAGGCCATGTGTTTCGACATACCTGTATTTGCAAGAGATGCCGGGGCAGTTTCGGAAACCCTTGGCAATGGAGGAGTTCTCATACCGCCCGACTCGAATCCGGAAAAAATCGTAGAATTGATACTGAATACCATAGGCGATGCGAAAAAAAGAGAGGATATTCTGAACAGCCAGCGAATTGAAAGAGCGCGTTTTCATCCGGAAAAGATCCGCGGGGCATGGATGGAGCTTCTGCTGGAGTGCTAATGTTGCATTCTTTTCAGCTCCATATTCCAGGTTGCTTCAACAACATTGAACAAAAAAGGCAATAGACCTTATCGTTGTTATCAGATTGGAGCAGGAGCAAATAGAAAAACAAACTTCCCATTATTGATATTCACCATCAATGTAGCACCCCGGCTCACTCCATATTCCAGATACCCGGGAACAGCACCCTCCAGACCGCATTCGCTTACATGCTGAGGTGATTCGAAGTCTCTTTCCCTATCATACCAGGAAAGGAGCATGAACTCTTCAAGGTTTTCTTTCGCCTTTTCTCGCGCAAAATTCATGGCTCTCTGGAAGCTCTGGTCCTCTCCTGGAATGGTGAACTCCATTTGTAAAACGGAGTCCATGTTTGGCATCCGCGAACGGGAACAGTGTGCAGCATCTTCTAACATGGCAAAGGGTCCCATAGTCGAGTCATAGTTACTTGACATCTATAATGCAGAAAGTCATATCATCCTCTTGAAATTCAGGAAAACGATAATAAGTGCTCAGATGTGCAAGGAAAAGAGCTTCAAAATCTTCCGGTGATTTATCACGCCATCTCTTGAGAAGCTGGATCAGCCCATCCTCCTCTTCCAGCATCTTCCCTGACGCATTTCTCAATTCGGTCACGCCATCGGTATATAAAAAAACACGATCACCAGAATCCAGCGAGCACTTTTCCAGGCTATAGCTGCTCTTTGCCGAAAGGCATAGTGCACGACCTGCAGGTTCGGGCATAAATACATGCCCGTTCTTTTTCATCAGGATAAAAGGGGGATGACCCGCAGAGGAGTAGTGAAGCACCCGTCCGTCGTAGCGAAAATGTAGCAAAAGAGCGCTGGCAAAGTGACCGGCAATTTTACCGGTCAGGTCCTGGTTCATCTGGCTCAACATTGCATCGGGTTGGGTGAGCAATTCTTTACGAAGCATGTAGGAAGTTTTCAACATGCTGGCCACAAGACTTCCGGGAACACCATGACCGGAAACATCAGCAATCATGATTCCAAGTTTATCATCTTTCAATTGATAAACATCATAAAAGTCTCCTCCTATCTTTTCCATTGCAATGTATCTGACAGAAAACTTGAGCTCATTCCAGTCTTCAATTCTGCCGGGAAG
>JBNLFC010000119.1:0-9227 GCA_050305335.1 Leptospirales bacterium | reverse complement strand
CTAGGCTTCGCTATGCGGGAGCGGTATGGAAGAGCCGTACGCCGTTCTCACGGAATGGAAATGAAGGTGATTTTCCCGGCATTCTCATGCGAGTTTAGGCCGGTTCCGGAAGAAAAAAAGGCCGCCTTTGAGGGGCGGCCTTTTTTTTGATTACGATTTTCTTCCGTGCCTTTGAGGCATCGCTGCCGGCATGATCACCACCGGCCCCACCATGTTGCGAACTTTTCTTTTCCGAAGTCATCTCAGATCTATTCCTTATCTCGCACAGGCAAACGAAACTATTCTTGCTATAGAATCATACCGTCTGCCATTTCTCTACTAACTTCCATTGCGTGGCCCGACTTCCGTCAGATCTCCTCATACTCCACAGATTCAGCAATGATCTTCTGAATCTGTCGTGCAGTATGTTTTCCCAGCTTGGGAATATTTTCCAGTGTCTCCAGATCAGTTTCCACGAGCTGTTCCACACTTCCAATACCAGCATCTTCAAGAATGGAGATGATCCTTTCTGTCAACCCTGGCAACTCAGTGAGACGAGTTATACCGTCCTCTTCTTCTGCCACATCTTCCGGCGATACCGGTTTATTAAAGATTTCGTCCAATCGCGCGCGCGCTTCAGGAGTGGAGACTTCTGTATTAAACTGTGTTTGAGATTTTACGATCAATCGGTAGCCTGTCAACTGAGATGCAAGCCTTACGTTATGTCCTGAATTACCAATTGCCTGGCTATAAGTCTCGTCGGAAACAACAATCAATGCCTCCATGGCTTCCCCGTCTACCCGAACATCGATTACCCTGGCCGGAGAGAGAGAGTTGGCAATCAGCTCCGCAGGCTGGGAAGACCAGTTGACAATATCGATTCTCTCGTTGCCCAGTTCTCGAACAATGGACTGAATCCGTACACCCTTGATTCCCACGCATGCCCCCACAGGATCCACATCGGATCTGTGAGAACGAACAAGAAATTTAGTGCGAACTCCCGCTATTCGAGCAATGGCCACAACCTCTACGACTCCATCGTATATTTCAGGGATTTCCATTTCAAAGAGTTTTTTTACAAATGATCCTGATGCTCGAGAAAGCGTGATAAATGGCCCGGGTTCCCTGGACTTCTCCCGCCGAAGTTCAACGTTTTTGACAATTGCCTTAACCCTATCGCCAGGTCTAAATTTCTCTCCGGGGATCTGTTCACGCCTTGGGAGCACACCCTCTGCCCTGCCCAGATCCACATACATCATATCTCGATCACGCCATCGAAGGAAAAATCCATTGATCAGTTCTCCTTCTTTGGATTTAAACTCATTATAGACAATCTCTCTTTCCAGCTCCTTCAATCGCTGCATGAGGATTTGCCTGACGTTGGTAGCTCCGATACGGGAGAACTCAAAGGGATTTTCTTTGACCTCAAGAGTCTCACCGAGAGCAATACCGGACTGAATCTTCTGGGCCTCTTCCAGTGAAATTTGATAATCTGGCGTCTCGACGGGGTCCACAACATCAAACGTACATATTACAGAAACTTCCGGCTTTTCACGGTCCAGAACAACAGCTACCCTGGCTTCCATGCCATATTTCTTCTGATACGCCGTGATCAGGCTGCTACGGACAACCTCCAGCACCTCTTCCCGATTCAAGCCCTTCTCATTAGAGATGTCTTGAATAAAGTCGAAGAATGCCCTGAGATCAGGGCCTGCCGTTTTGCTTTTCGTAGATTTTGCCATCTTCAAAAATCCAGATAGAGCCGGGCTTCTACAAGATCTGCTGCGGGGACGGAAAGGATCCCATCTTTCCTGTCAGAAGATCCGATCCTGCCAGCATTCCCAGGCTCCTTTTTTTTTCTCCCCTGTTTGCCCCTACCATGCCGGGGCCGATATAATTGAAATTGATACGTTAAATCAGATTCGCTTTTCCCACCATTTCCAGTATAAACTGCGATATGCCGTGTAACCCCACCCGAATCGTTTCGAATACCGATCTTGACGGGAGCTCCCTTAAATCTGTCCAGATCTCCAGGCAAACGCAGTTTTCGCTCAGCACCTGCAGAGGATACTTCAAGAGTATAATTCTCTACGCCCAACTCTTCGGGTATCTCCCATTCTTGAACCAGCGCTGGATCAGTGATCAATCTATCCAGCTCACTCACCAGCCACTGACTCATTTGAGCGCAATCATCAAGGCTTACAGCACCCAGAGGATGGCTCAAATTGTCCAGCTCCACCTTGAAGTGAAAACCGCTTCCTGTCCGATGAAGAGTCGCATCATATACGGCAAGACTCTCTCTATGCAGCCCTTTTATATAAACAAGTAACTTCAGCGGCCGCCACCCAATACACTGGAGGCGAGCAGGAGACCACCCCGCTTGCCCGAATAAAAAAAAAGTGGGTTTTCCCCACTCCTCACATGGCCACAATCTCTCTTAAGCCTCTTGCGGTCAATCCCGAAAGCCAATAAAAGCCAATATATATAGAAAAGATTGACCGCAAATAGGCCTGGAGTGGAGTTCACTGAAGTATGAATTTCTTACGAAATGGCGCACACCACAGATTCCTTCCGGAAGTCCGGCGGCCGGGTGAATTTTTTTTTCCCTTCCAAGAACCTGCACCTGGCGGGCAATTCGGCAAAAAATGGCCACCGGCGGGCATTGCTCTTCTGGCAATCCTCTTCATTGGTAGTGGTTGCGCCAGGTTTCGCATTGAAGAGCTAAAATCCAACCTGATCGTGAGCATTCCTTTTTTTACAGAAGCCTCCCGCACAGAAAAGGACCGACTGATTGTTCCGGTTAACGATAGATTAATCACCGATTTGCCAGTACGACCTGCTATAGATGATGACCTCATCTACCTTCCCGATGCTGCAGGCGAAAAAATACGGACCTACTCCCTTAGATCGGGAAATCCGGAATTCATGTATGGCCCGGGTAGCCTGCCGGAAGGAAGCAAGTTTACTCTACGTAAGGTTCGTATAGGTATTCCTGGCTGGGTTACTGCAAACGAAAACGGAATCCTCTATGTTCAATCTTATACGCCCGACAAACCACCCCATGATCAGTCCCGAGAAAAGACCCCCCCCGAAGAAAGAATGCCCGGCAGATTGAACTTCGATAGTGTTAAAATTGCACCTTCCAGAATTTTGCAGATCGATTCAAACGGCCAACTCGTAGCAACTATAGGCATATCCGGAATAGGTGGAGATCCTTTTAGCCAGATCTATCGTATGGATGCCTTTGAGGATCTTCTCTATGTCGAGCATGATGAAGGAGAGGGTCGAACCATGACCGTATATCGCAACGGGCTTCCAGTAAGATACTATTCTGTCACATCCCTCATCAAGCCTGAGGACCAGAGAAACTTTCATATAGACATTGAAGAGATTATCCCCTCATTCAAAGAGGAATACGCATATGCCTCTATTGCATATCGTAACAAAAAAAGCTACGATCCCATTATGCGAAAGATATTTCGCATACACAACGATGGTCGCAGTAAAGAACTTTTGAAGGTGGATGATGCCAACGATTTTTTTGCGTGGGGCAGAGAGGATGGCGGTTTTTATCTGATCAACAGCGAAGAAGATGGTAGCGGAGTACTCTACAAAATCTATTCGTCAGAGGGAGAGTATTTGAACAACCGCTTGATCCGTTTTCCGGGAATTCGGGCCTCCTGGCGAGATATATTCATCACTCCGGAGGGCAGGTTTCTAACCACGCGATTGAATCACGGCCTTTATGAACTCTATGAGTGGAAATAACTCTCCCCTCTTTGACTGCCAATCCACGCGGGCTCTGGATCAAGAGTCGATCGAAGATCACGCCATTTCACCAATACAGCTGATGGGGCAGGCTGCACTGGCATCGCTTTATGTGCTTGCAGCGGACGGAGTCCTGAAATCTGACTTCACGGTAGATCAACTATCTCCTCATATCTATCTGCTTCTGGGAAAAGGGAACAATGGAGGAGATGGCCTGGCCCTGGCCTACCATCTCCTCTCAGCCAACTTTGACTGGCGGAATAAAATTCACCTTTATATGGTGGACGAACCGGTAAGCGAAGCGTCCTTGCACTTTAAGAGCCTTCTTACCACCGCGGGAATGGAAATCCTGCCGTTAATATCCTTTCTATCCGTCAGGCCATCTCCCGCGGACCTGATGATCGATGCTATGCTGGGAACCGGACAAAAGGGGGAGGTCCGGTCTCCCTATAAAGATATATTGCAGCACATCGGTGCTTTGAGAAGCGAGCCCGGGAAATACCCCCGCTTACTGGCACTGGATCTTCCCACAGGTCTTGTGGAGGAGGCGGAGGTATTTTTTTTCCCTCCCGGATCCCGCCCGACCGATGCAAAATTTTCAGCTCCCGACTGGATTCACTGCTATGGCGTCGATCGACTGTCAGTTAGACTCAATCGTTCTTTAGATTCGTACACCGGCCGCTCCGGTGTACGAATTCTTCCTATGGGATTTCACCCCGTCAGCATAAAAAACAACGTTCATGGCGCCTATCTTTCAGGAATTGAACTCAAAAAAAATCTGTTTCTAAAAGATCCTTCCGATCAAAAGTATACCGCAGGTTTCGGCTGGATCGTGGCGGGATCACGGGGGATGGAAGGCGCGCTCATGATGGCAGCCAGCGCTTTTTTCGCTTCAGGAGGAGGCATCCTCAAAGCCAACGGTGGAGAAGAGGAGGAACGACTCAAACTTCTCAACGAGAACCCATCTCTTATGTTGCAAAACCTGGATACTCTTCCCCGGTTTTCACCGCATCCTTCGGCCATCGCCATAGGCATGGGGATGACCCTGGAGGACCTGAATCGCATTCAAGAATGGTTTGTAACATACCTTGAAACTGTCGTGGCAGACAACAATCCCCTACCTTTTCTGATCATCGACTCCGGCGCGCTGGAATTAATCCATCACCCACGCTTCCCGGAAGAACTTCGACGAAATACTCTTTTGACTCCTCACCTCGGAGAGTGGAAGAGATTGGGAGGCCCCTCCCCCTTCTCGGCAGAGAGTTGTTCCCGGGCTCTGGAATTTACCGCAGCAAATCTCCGATGCCATGTAATCATAAAGGATTCCGTGTCGGTGATACTATCGCCGCCATGCGGGGAATCGTTCTACCAGTTGACAGGGGGCAGGATCACAGTGGTGGATGGAGCCACTCGATCGCTTGCCACAGCCGGTAGCGGTGATTGTCTTGCAGGAGTCCTGCTTGCACTTTTCGCCAGGAAAAGGAATCGGACTACAGGTAAGTTGAACGAAATCCATGAACTGGCATCCACTGCGGTAAGACTGCTCCAGAAGGCCGCATCTCTGCGCGTTCATCCCCACGCAGGTATGTTCCCGGAGCTGATCCGTGACATACTATCCGACCACTCATACAGCAATTTATGACAACATCGGGAAAGGAAAGGAAGCAAAATTGAAATACTATTATAAATCACCGGAACAGGTCAGGGAGGATATCCAGGCTCGACAGCTAAAATTCCATCCTTACCGCAATAGAACCTTTCGACTCGTGTTTTTAAACATCCTGCTGGTTCTTGCGGTTATGGCAGCGATCTATTATACGGTAGGATTTCCCGGACAGAAAAGCTCTTCTCGGACTGTATTGCTTTCCTCCGGGCTGGAGGTCTCATGGACCGTTGCATGGCCCCACGACGGAGACAGCAGAAGAGAGTTTTTTTTGAAAATTAAAAATAATACCCATGAATCCATTGAGTTCCCTTCCAGGGAGGGCAACCTGAAACTGGAGCAGTGCCTTCTTGTTGTGGAAGAGGACAGCAAAGAAGCCTTTATTGTCGAACTGCATCCTGAGCGTCGCATCATTGCACCTGGAGAGATTGAACTCTACTCCTTTTCGCCTGCGCTGGATGACCATATTACCGATCAAAAAAGGGTCCGCTATAAATTCATCATAAAACTTAAGAATAGCCCGACCATAACGATACCCATGGCATATCGGGACCATCGGAAAAAAATCTGCTGTTATGCCTTAGCTCATACTCAAAAGAGCTTCCCAGACCGGTAAAATATCTGAACAGATCCTCCGGACCTGGATAGGGTCTATTCAAAGGAACCACATTCCCAAAGCCATCCTTATATCCAATGGCCAGAGCGATCATCCTTGCAACAAACATGCTGCAGACCCCACCCCGGCGTGCGTCATATTCTGTTTCAGGTAGATTATAGTACATATAAGAAAAAAGTTGAAGAAGATCAAATTCATCAGGTGCTCCCACATTTCCAGGAATTTCCGCAAAGAATACTGGAGAAAATTCAACTCTTCTTTGTAAATCCTTATCTCCGTATATCGTCTCCTGAGTTCCGAACTTCGGACCGGTATAGGAAGCCGCAAGTTTCAAAATGGCGCTATTCAGTTCCGTCTGATTAAAAGAAAAGAAATAAAGTCCCCGCTTCGGATCGCTTTCACGTATCCATTGTCGAAAGGTAGAAAGACGAATCCCTTCTCCACCCGCCCCAAAGGTTTTTGTTTGCTCTAGATCCAGCACCATACCATGCTTCATCAATATGCCGGAATGAGAAAAATTAGAGTTCGCTCCCTCCATAAGAATAACACTGAGCCAGTGGGTTCCTCCTCGCAGGAGGATGGAACCGGGGAGAATGCAAGCCTCAACAAGAAAATTCAATGCATCACCTCTCAATTCGATTTTAGTATAAGATCTTTCACTTGTACAATCATGCATTTTCGATTCTCTACAATTCCGCTTAAACTGCACAAACGTTAAAAAGGGTTTGGCCATAAGAAAAGGAACATCCAGCCTGGTGAGTTTTGTCGATCTCCCATCCGGCGTTCTGTATTCTTCCGAATTTAGATAACCTGCCAATTCTGTATTGAGATCAAGATAACCGTATTCGTCTCCATTGTCAGAACATACCATTCCCACCCTTCTATCTCCACCAATGTTCAGGAGTCCCAGGTCGACAAGACAATACACTTCGAGAGAAACACCTCCGTCAATCCAGCAACACTCGTCAGGGAAGCGAATGGAAGTACGATCCATCATACGCTGCAATTTATTGTAGTTGTCCACTCCCGGATTACTTCGCTTTAACAATAAAAAGGCCTCCGGTTCCGTCAAACCATGGGTGATTGCCATGGTTTTTACAAGCTTCCGGGCATTCATTTTTCTCGATTTACAGTTAGAGCTAAAACAAATACTTCTTCTCTTTAAATGATCTGGCCATGTGCAAAGAAATATTTGTTTGTATTCAGGCAATGCGAGATCGGGCATTCCAGGTTGCGATAATTCCTCGATCACATCGGAGGATGAAATACCCAGCATGAGATCATTCAGTCGCACACCATCATTCCATAGAAATGTGACCGGGGATTGCCTTGTGTACAAGTGCCGTTTCCTATCATATAAGATAGTATTTCCTTTTAACGTTCTGCCCGCCATGCAGTAAGTTTGTTGTCCCAGCGGATGACTTTTCCCGTAAAGGCGAGCGAGCAAGGCATTTAAGAGCCTCAGGATGATGATTGAATTGCCATCTGATCGTCTTTCTACACTAAAGCCTTTTTTCAATGAACGATTAGCAAGATGCTTCAGATCGATATCAAGCATCCCGGCGAAACCACTGCTCACAACTCCGATAAAACCACCGGGAGCGAGGCCCGGGATCGCATTACTCTGTATTCCACTATGAAGGGATATCTCGCCTCGTTGACCCATGTTGCTTGATCCAAATTGCGATAATATTTTTTTGATGAATCCACCCGTATGCCATGGCATGAACCCCAGCAAAGGTCTTTCATAAAATTTTACACCCATCCCCCCGCCCGCTGCTCCGATGAGTGCTGTCATGACAATGCTTTTAAAGGTTTTCCAGAATTTAAATCTATAGCATCGATAGCGACCGCCGGGATGGTAACGAATTCCGCTTCCAAAAGCATGAATGGCGCCGCTGGCCGCACCACTGGCGGAACCTACAATCAGAGCCTGCCCCAGTGTAATGGTAGCCTGCATGGCAACCTGGAACGTCTCTCTGGCAAAACTTCCTGCCGCACCTCCCATCGCTGAACCTACGATGGAGACGAGAGATGAGAGCGCAGCTTCATCGCTCATCTGCAACTGACTTTCGCCAGCTTTCCAGTTCCAGCGAATCGTATTAGAAACCATGATGCACAGCGCGCCTGAAATAAAAAGGGTACCTCCGGCCGTTGAAACGCCGGCGGTCATCCCGCCGATCATCAAGGCGTTCCCCAGCCCCTTAAGCCCTCCCTTTAGAAATCGTATGCGTGGAGCTGCATTGAACTCCATTCTCCCTGAACATGACAGATTTTCGATGGGGAATGATGATCGACTTACAATATTCCAGAAACGTGCCGCAATTCTTGAAGTACACAATTCTCCAATAAAACCTTTGCAAGGGAACTGAATTCTTTGATTTCTGACACTTCTCCGCATTATTCACTCACCGATGCCAGAGTCACAGAAAACTCTAAGTAAATAAAATTGTAGTTTATATGCTCCGGAACGAGCGTTACTCGCAACATAACAAACGACTTTACTTCCGGAATTCCGTTGTATCGAGATGAGAAATCGCATAAAGTGCTATTCAAAGGAACAGCTTGCGACTATTATATTTAGACGTTACAATCAAGCAGGATCTTTAAAAGGCTATTTATATTAAATTTTCTAAAATAGATACCGACTTTTTTTAGAACTAAAGGATTACCCTATTTGAGGTAAATTTCATAGCTCATGAAATCTCATTCAGAAATAGCTTGCCTGATGCCGGTTCAAGCAAGCTATCCGACCGGGTATTGTCATCAAAATTACCCTATTTGGGTGATATCCCGCGCCTCACAGGAAAATATAAATAAATGTGCAGAAGCGGCACTTACGATCACGCGGGGGAGTCAGATGGGTATTTATCTTTCAAGGAGCTTTTGTTGCAGATTTAGAAAGTAGCAAAAAACAACAAAAACACAGGTTAGCTGAAAAAAATCACGCTGGCAAGATCGCCAGCATGCAACAAATTATAAAAAGCAGGAAATGAGACTGCCGCTCTCTAGAATGGGCCGTAGACCCATTCTAGAATAGCCTTTTGCACATGGAGACGATTTTCTGCCTGGTCAAAAATGGAGTTTCGGTAAGCATCCATCACTTCATCACTGATCTCTTCGCCTCGATGGGCTGGCAAACAATGCAATACAATATGGCGACGAGACGCATAGCGCAAAAGTGGCAGAGTTATGCTGTAC
>JBNLFC010000118.1:7615-9263 GCA_050305335.1 Leptospirales bacterium | reverse complement strand
TATCCTGCTGATGCTGGGAATCAGCGACGCAGCTTTGAGCCCATGATAGTGAAAGTGTCTGAGGAGGGATAAGGTGACAACTCGCCTGGGAAACGGAGATGAACAATTTCTCTAAGCGTTCGGCAATTCGAACGCTTAGATGGTGAGTTGTGTTTCGTTGAATCAGCTTCAGCCGGTTCCTATAGAAGGTGATCCTGCTGCATTTTAGACAATGTATCGGTCAATGCCTTTTCCACAATTTCTTGCCGTAAACTCCAGCCATACTTGTACCCTACCCACATGAACAAACCTCCCAGAGCACCTCCGCCGGGTCCGGATACCATAGTGTGTTGCCAGGATCGAGGGTAGTTGTACTCTTTTACGATTTTCCCGCTGGAGTCCATCACCTCTATGTATACATCCACGATATATCCCCGGTAATAAGGAAGACCAAGGAGCCAGAACACGACGGAGGTTCCACTGAGCTTCCCCAGCCTCTCTTCTTCAGTGTATTGCACGGCAATATTAAAATCTGCGTCATTTTTTTCTTGATCGTAGACCGAAACATTTGAAAATAATTCTTTTTTATTTAACAATTCTATGGCTTTTTTTTCTATATCATTTTTTTTCCTCTGGTCCAGCACCGGTGTGTAATAAGATAGATAGGATGTTATTATTGACACACTTTTTTTCCGATCCGTCTGTACCACAGATTCATCATGATCACCTATATCGCTCACTGTCCATCCAACACAACCAGCATTGAGTGCAGCCAACATTACTATTAAGCTTGCTTGAAAATATTTCATGTATATACCCAGTTTTTTTTAATTGATTACTTGTTAAAGGAACGTATTTCGCTACGCAGGATTCGGGAAAGAACAGGCCCACAATTTCTTATTCCTTTCAGGCAATAAACATCCTGTCTGGATAGGGGAGTGCCGTTCTCAACAAACGTAACTTCATTTTTTATCAATAGTATTGGTTTCTTTTCCCAGGACCAGCGTCCCTGCTGCGTTGAAACGTCTACAATTTTAACAATCATCTCCAGGCCACTTCCTGTTGATTTCTCCAACAGTATTGGATTGAAGCTATAGTTCCGGGCCATTTCCATCAAAGGCAGGCTTAACTCATTTTTTGAAATCCTCCCCACATGACGTACCAGCACATCGCTGGAGTCTTTCACACTGTTTACTATTACTATATGTATGTTTTCCCCGTCAGCCTTACTCTTTGCCTGCACAACCGAAAAACTGAGCAGTATCAGTATTGCAAATACCCATCTCTTCATAAGATAAACTCCTGTAATTTACATAAAACGGCGCTCTGCTTTCCGGGGATCAAAACATCGCCTTGTTCCGGGCCTGCTTGTGCCGTTGCTTTCTCATAATAGAAATAGAGTTCTGGAACCGATTTGTCTCAAAAAAACTTACGGATAAAAAAAATTCAATCAATCACGAGAGTGAATGAGGTAGACGGAGAGTTGGCTGGCGATCAGCCTGGAGGTCTATCGGATGGTGACTCGAACGAAGCAAGAGACAGGATTTAATAGCTCTCAGCATTGCTTCATCCGTTCAAATCCCGGTTGACTCCGGGAAAGCCTCAAAAACAATGGATTTATTGGTGGCAATAGAGAAGGTGGTACACCCGTTCCCATCCCGAACACGGA
>JBNLFC010000118.1:0-7515 GCA_050305335.1 Leptospirales bacterium | reverse complement strand
AGTTAAGCCCTTCATCGCCGATGGTACTGCAGGGTTCGCTCTGTGGGAGAGCAGGACGTCGCCAATGCTGCAATCATCTTTTCTAACAAATCAGGCTCCATCAGGAGCCCGACGCCTCCCTTCACTGGATATTTTTCGTGGCCTCACTATGATGGCCATGATTCTCGTAAACAATCCCGGTAGCTGGAAATATGTGTATGCTCCCCTTCGCCACTCACACTGGAATGGTTGGACTCTTACGGATCTTATTTTCCCTTTTTTTCTCTGGATGGTGGGCTTTTCCATACCTTTCTCCCGCAAAAACCGAAGCGTTGAAACAGATTTGTTACCGGCGTGGAAGCAGACCTGGCCCATATTTCGCCGCTTTCTCATTCTTTTTCTGGCAGGAATTCTACTGGCAGGCTTTCCTTTCGGCCTTCTTCCTCTTCAGAAATTCAGCCTGGCAACCTGGAGAGTTCCTGGCGTACTGCAGCGCATTGCCGTCTCCTACCTGGTTGTGGCCCTGCTCTACCGCAATCGGCGAGTGAACATTCCGCATCTTCTTGGTGGTGCGCTGGTTGCCCTGGCAAGTTATGCGACTTTAATATTCGCCCTCCCCGGCCTGCCAGGTCATGGAGTGGTGCATCAACCTGACGGAACGCTGGAGCAGTTTGTAGATCGTTTCATCTTTGGCCGCCACACCTACTCGGGCGCTCCTGCACCTGGCTTTGATCCAGAGGGAGTGATTTCCACTCTGGGAGGTGTGGCCACCACACTCCTTGGCACTGCCTGTGGAAAGTGGATACATTCCATAACAGAACGTCGCGAGTCCAACAGAGCAAAAGAGCTGGTGGGAGTTCTGGCAGCAGTTCTACTGACTACCGGAGGATTGCTGCTGAACTACCTCTGGCCCATTAACAAAAATCTCTGGAGCGGTTCTTTTGTTCTTTTTACAGCAGGATTGGCGTTGGGAATCATGCTCTTATTCCGCTGGCTTTTCGATGCTTTGCCTCTGGCACGCTATTTCCAGTGGGCAGCCATGTTCGGGAAAAACTCCATTGTAGCTTACCTTTTATCAGGTCTGCTTGCTCGCCTTTTGCTTTTTACTCCCGCATCTTATGTTTCTTCCGAACCGACAGATCATGCCCTCTCACTGAAATCCGCCCTCTTTGAAACATGGATATTGCCACTGGCACCACCGCCTCTGGCCAGCCTGCTTTTTGCGGTGCTGTATCTGATCTGCTTCATTCCCATCCTCTGGTGGATGAACCGACGGAAGTGGATCCTGAAGATCTGAAAAGGCCATTTCCGTGCCCTTTTTTTGGCCGCAGTGTATTTGCCAAAAAAAGGTTCGCTAACAAAAACCCTGCTTGACCGGCAAACCGACAGTGTAAAAAATGGTTTCATTGGTGACAATAGAGAAGGTGGTACACCCGTTCCCATCCCGAACACGGAAGTTAAGCCCTTCATCGCCGATGGTACTGCAGGGTTCGCTCTGTGGGAGAGCAGGACGTCGCCAATGCTGCAATCATTCTTAACCTTAAAACAAAAAAAGCCGCTCTGACAGGAGCGGTTTTTTTTTGCCCGGGTGAAATGAAGTTCATTTTATTCTTTTTTTGGCAGTGACACCGGTTCTCTCCTTACGCTTTTCAGAGAGATCCCTTACTGTGGCTTTGCGTGCTTCCTGAAAACTCCCCAGTGGTTCGCCCAGACGAATTTTCATTCCCTCTTCGAGTGCTTTGCTGAATTCAAACCGATCCTTTTCAAATAAAAGAATAACGGTAGATCCCATCTCGAAACGACCCAGCTCTTCTCCGCGATTCATATAAATAGGATTCTTATAGGTTTTCTGTCTATGAATGCGAATCCAGCTATTGGTGATCAGTCGATCGTAGGTTACACGAATTCTTCCCACATTAGTGGCACCCACTTTGCAGACAGCCAGTAGTCCGAAATCGGTAGAAATGTAGCTTGTAAGTCTCTCATTTTTCGGAAAGAGTCCGTGAACTCCCTTTACGGAAATCTGATTCACAGTGAAAAGTTCCCCTGGAGTGTAGCCAAGCGCCACAACATTGCCTTCGTGAGGTGTATGTATACGATGGTAATCCTGGGGACTTAGATAGATGACAATGTAGCTACCGCCCTGAAACCTGGCGGCATACTCGGGCCATTCCAGCAAATCATCCAGATCATAATTGATCCCTTTTGCCTGAATCATTTTACCTTCTTTAATTTTACCGAAGACTGAAATCCGACCATCCACGGGCGAAACCACCGTCCTGTCAGTGTAGTCGATATCCCGGGCCCCTTCTTTTAAGGCACGAGTAAAAAATTTGTTAAGAGACGGATAGTCTTTCAATTGAAGTTCTGCTTCATCCACATTGATTTTATAGACGCGCACAAACGCCTGCAGGAGGGGTACCATCACAAAACGAGGGAAGTGGATGTAGGTCATCCAGCCGAACATGCGACTGATCAGATTCTTCGGCATAAGGACCAGCAGTAGAACGGCAAGATCCCGGGAAAACTCATATTGAACAGGTTCCTTTTTCAAATAACGTTTCAACTCCACGGTCGAATGACGCGAGAGCAACATCACAGTGAGAAGGGGAATGAACGATGCCACGATTCCAGAAATGATCGTAGCATCCAGAACCAGATGTTGAAATTTGAGATCCTGAAAAGGTAAAAAGAGACCCACAGCCAGAAGTGATAGCAAAAAAATTATAACAAAAGCTCCGGAACCTACCTTACCGGCCAGGTACGAAGCCGCCTGCCTTCCGGTAAAGGCCCAGCCTCCCATGCCCGCAATCGTAAAACCAACCAGTGAAATAATAAAGAGTATCCAGGCTTTGTGAAGCAGAGCCACATGAGCGACCCGTGATTGCAGAAACTGCACCGGATGAAATAGATCAAAATCCATTCCAGAAACGACGTACAGATAGGCAACGCATGTCGCAACCGTCACCTCCAGTACAGGAAGCGCCATATTGGCCAACCCCTGTTTGGCTGGATAATCGGTGCGCACTGCACCCGCAATGGTGGCAAATTTCCCCTGTCCGGTTTCTGTTAGCACATGATAAATGGCCAGGCCAATGATCAATCTTTTCCATTGAACTGCATTTTGGGGAAGAAAACCCTGGAGGACTGAAATTACAAATTGTTCGCTGCTTACGTTAAAAGTTGCAGTGGAGGATTGATGCCAGGCAAGGATGGCAAGAACGAATGCGGCTATCAGTGCAAAGAGGGAGACGAGAAAAAACCGGCGGGCAAACCAGGCAATACGTCTGATTCCTCCGCTAAGAATCAAAGTGAGAACCACAAATAAAGACGCACCCAGAGTCACTGAAGAGATAGCCAGCGGAGAAATCCCCAGAGCTCCATTGAGTATCATCAAAAGAAAAATGTTTCCCTGGATCAGAGAATGAATCACCATCACTCCCGCCAGCATCACTGCCAACCATCGAACCCGCAAAGCCTTCTGAATATAGTAAGCAGGCCCTGACTGTGGAACGGCCCGTCGTCCCGGGAAAGAGCGAAACCGCAGGGATAGAGTAGAAGAGACAAAAGGGAGTGTCATGGAGAGGATTGTGGTGATCCAGATCCAGATCATAGAACCCGGACCCGCTATCTGTATCGCCAGAACAGTTCCCACAATAGCGCCGGGAATGACGGAGCTGGCTGCTCCCATAGCAAAGGCCCGCCCCGGTGTAATCATTCCTCTTTTGCCCGGGGAGTCCATGGCCCCGGAAGCAATCTTGAGCCCGAGGAAGAGGTAGGGAAATTGTAAAAACCGCAGTCGAAAAGAAAGATAGAGGCCTGCTGTCACAATTAATCCCATGAAAGGATAGCTGAGATTATTGCCAATTTCATTCAGTGTCATATAGCCAGGCTCGAAAGACTATGATCCGATTTACCCCTCTTTTTTTCACTATCTTTTTGTTATGGATAACGCTTCCTCTGGCCAACATCCATCCTCTGGACCTGTACGGAGGAGTCGCAGGCGCCTATCATACCAAATACCAGGATGGATTTGACAATGGAGTTGATCGATTTCACTCCAACGCCCTGTACTATGGTCCAAGAATCTGGCGCGGTAAATCTTTTGATAGCTTTGGAGCTCTGGAGGCCTACTTCAGAGTAGGAGATTTTGCAGGCCCCCAGCATAGCGTAGGGTTTCTCTACACATCGTACAGGCTGCCTGTGGTGGAGCTGGCTGATTACACACCACCAGACTCCTTTTTTCAGAACAGCTGGTATTTTACCGCAGACTCTCTCATGATCACCTATCATTATCAGTTTGCACCATTTCGATTCAAGTATTTAAAAAAATGGATTCCGGAGCTGGGCGGTGGTTTCGGGATTGTTCTTTCGCCTCAATGGAAAGGAGAAGGATGGACCTACTCCAACTACTATGGATTTCTTTCCCATAATACAGACCAGAGTGCCGAGTATGGCAATAGCGCAAGATTGGAGCTGGCAATGATTCGCTATTTCACCTCTCACCTCTATTTGAGGCTGGCACTGACCGGCTCCTACGTCCATATTTCCGGCTTCACCGGAAGTGTTCAAAACTCCGAAGGTGGGTGGTATGTTCTCGAAGATGGAGGTTTTGCTCCCATTTCCACAAGCACTATAGGACTCATTCCACCCGATACAGTCACTGATACAGGCTACACAGGCTTCATGCACACAGTCACAGGCCGGGGCTCATTGACCATTGGAAGCACCTCATTCTCATTGGGCGTTGGAATAAAACTATAGGAGCTGGTAATCATCCATAGCCAGATTTCCGATTTTGATCTTTGAGTAATCCGGTGGATCTATCTGAAATTGCTTACAAATGAAAATTTTCCTGCTTGATTCGATATTCACCCGGCTGTGAATCGAGTCTCAGGAGATTTCATGTGATTGAGAAAGATGTTGTGATTGTAGGCGGAGGACCGGCCGGTTCCACTGCTGCCTGGAAATTGAAAGAAGGCGGCGCGAACTGTCTGATCCTGGATCGCCAGGAGTTCCCCAGACTGAAACTCTGTGCAGGATGGATCACCCCGGATGTTGTAAAAAACTTACGACTGCGAGAGGACGGATACCCCTACCCCATTGTAGAATTTACCCACTTCGACCTCTCCTTCCGCGGCTTTCCCTACCATATGAAAATGCAACAATTCTCCATTCGACGCACAGAGCTGGATGAGTGGCTGTTGCAACGATCGGCGGTGCAAAAGATCACCCACCGAGTAGAAAGGATCGAAAAAGATGGAGAGTCTTACGTCATCGATGGCAAATACAAATCTCGCTACCTGATTGGCGCGGGAGGAACCGCCTGTCCTGTGGGTCGCTACCTTTATCCCGATGGTTCCCACAGGCCCAAAAAACTCCAGGCAGTAACTCTGGAAGAGGAGTTTCCCTACGACGGTCCCATGGATATGAGTAAAGCCGACATCTTCTTTCTGGACGAAGGGATGCCTGGCTATTCATGGGTAGTGCCCAAGGGGAATGGGTACCTGAATGTGGGGATAGGCGCCATGGCACAAAAGCTCATCCGCCGCAAAGAACGCATTCAAGATCACTGGAATCAGTTTATTAAAAAAGCGACAGATCGTGGACTGGTGCCCCAACGGGAGTGGCATCCCAGAGGGCACAACTATTATATGGCCTCCAGAAAGCTATCAGCTCAACGCGAAAACATCTACCTGGTAGGCGACGCAGTGGGTCTTGCCACCCGGGATATGGCTGAAGGCATTGGACCGGCCGTCGAAAGCGCCATAATGGCGGCTAACTCAATATTGCACAGAGAAATTTACAACCCCGCAAAAATCCGCTTTTATAGCTCTGAAAGTACAGTTGCAGGAAAGATACTGGAATACTTTATCGCAGGTTAGATGGAATTCGCGGCGCGGCGGCGCTCATATGGTAGGGGCACGCCAGGGAGTTTACTGAGAGCACGGAGGGGGAACAAGATGGGGATGATGGGTAGGATATTTTTTGAGGGTTCTTGAAAGCGAAAGGTCAAAGTCTTCCAGTGTTTTCTCGCGGCGTCCGCGACGGGGGTAGTAGCGGTTGCTACTCCGAACAATAACATTGACCTTCTAGACGAACCGGTGGAGACACATCCGACAGCCCCACACGATGTGGGGCGCCTGGTGCCCTGGCCATGGAGGAGACAGAGCACCAGGTCGGGTGTGCTCTCTCACCAGTCAACGGATGCACAGAGCAGCGACTCAGGTAGTGCCATGATACGTCCCAGTGTGCGCCGCGGATAAATTGTACTGTACTTAAATCAGTATTCAGACAGCATGGTGGAATGCCAGTCCACCAACCATTTTATTTAAAGCCGGAAGACCTGAGTATTGTTGAGACAGAAGTAAGACGTCGAAATATTCCAAAATGGAAGCACAATCGCTATATGATTCTGTTACTCCTGCATCAAGGGAATAGTTACAAACAGATCGAAAGCCACCTGAAAATCGTTTCTCATACCATCAAAAAATGGAAGGATCGCTACAACGTGGAGGGATTGGGGGGCCTGATGGATCGGCCACGGCCTGGAGCCAGAAGAGTAGCCGCCTCTGTAGAGGCAAAAGTCCTTACAAGAGTTCAAGGGAAGCCACCGAAAGGTTACAGCCACTGGAGTGCCGTATTGATAGCGAAACAGACCGGAATTCCGGAACGAACAGTAAACACCATATTAAAACGTAACAACTTAAGGCCACACCTTCATAGATACTTCATGGCATCCACTGATCCTGACTTTGAGGAAAAAGCTACTGATATCATCGGGCTATATATGAATCCGCCTGAAAATGCAGTCGTTTTGTGTGTGGATGAAAAAACTCAGATTCAGGCTCTTGATCGTCTGCAGCCCAATCTACCATTGAAACCTCATTTACTGGAAGGCAGGACCTTCGAATACCAACGCCATGGTATTACGAATCTTTTCGCAGCTTTTAATACAAAAACCGGAGAGGTAACAGGCCAGCTGAAGCCAACACGGAATCAGTATGATTTTATTGGCTTTCTTGAAATTCTCTCAAAAAGATATGGGAACAGAAAAGAGATTCACGCAGTCATAGACAACCTCAGTACACACAAGACAGAACAGGTTCGAAAATGGCTTCAAGGACATCCCAACTGGAAGTTTCATTTTACCCCGACATACAGCTCATGGTTGAACCAGATTGAAATCTGGTTCTCGATCCTGAGTCGACAATGTATCCGACGTGGAGTATTTCATTCGGTAAAACATTTGATTTCTGAGATCCGGTCTTATATAGATAAATACAATAAAGAGGCTCGTCCTTTCAAGTGGACATACAACAATCCAGAAAAACGAATTGCTGCACCTATTTCAGGCGGCGCACACTAGAATCCAGTAGATTCTTTTGTGAAAACAGGTTTAAAAGGTGAACGTTGCAACTTTTGAAGCTGATGTTCAATAATAAAACAAAGTGTCATCAAGTAAATACTTCCTTCATTCCTTATTGAGGTAGAGACCATGTCAATAAAGTTGTGTATGACATTATTGGAACTATC
>JBNLFC010000117.1:0-9271 GCA_050305335.1 Leptospirales bacterium | reverse complement strand
ACCCTGAGTGTCCCCTACTACAGCATCGGGTCTTTAGAAGATAGCAATCAGCAGTCGAGATTTGAAGAGGCACTTTTTGGTAGTGTTGAAGAAGCTATCGCTTCCGCCGGACTTTCCGGGCAAGCTTTTGAGAATACAGGTGTTTTTATCGGATCCTCTTCCATGGATGTAGCAATCTCAGAGGAGGCTTACAGGAGGGACCTGGGAGCCCTGTCTACCAGTTATGCGATCAGAAAGTCCGGGTACGGAAACATTGGAAAAATGCTCAGGCAGCGTTTTCCATTCAAGAGTACGGACTACATATTCAATACTTCGTGTACATCCAGCATGAACGCTTTGCTTCAGGCTGCCCGTATGATTCGGTCGGGTAAAATGGAACGAGCTATTATCATCGGTGTAGAAATTGCCAATATGATCACATTATCCGGATTCAATTCACTCAAATTGATTGCCCGGGATCAGCTCAGGCCATTTGACGTCAATCGCACCGGTACAGTTCTGGGCGAGGGAAGCAGTGCGGTGATCATAGGCAGGGAAAAAAGTGGCTTCAGCAATTTCTATCTGCTGGGTGGTGCAAATAACAGTGATACATACAGCGTTACCGGAGCTGATCCGCAGGGCAAAAGCGCTTCTAAGGTCATGGAGGCAGCCATGGAATCGTCCGGTCTGGTACCGGAGGATATACTTGCTGTTAAGTTGCACGCTACCGCAAGTATTGCCAATGATCGCTCCGAAGGCAATGGGTTACTCCATACCTTCGGTAAAAAACAGCCTATGGCCTGTGCTTTAAAACCGTACACCGGTCATACACTGGGCGCTTGTGGAATTACCGAATTGGTCCTTTTACAAGGTGCAATTGAACATGGATTTTTGCCAGGAACACCCACTCTTGAGACTGCAGACGATGATTTTATCAGTATTGATCTTCATAGGGAGCATCGACCTGTGTCCAGAGGGAATTTTTTATTGAATTTTTTTGGATTTGGCGGAAACAATAGCGCTGCTGTAATTTCTAATCTTTAGTCTGTTAAATACTTGTATGTATATTATTTTATCGGGATATTTTTTCCAGAATCTTTCCAGCGAAGAGACTGCAACCAATATTGAAGAATTTAAGACTATTTGCGATAGGCCTATGCGCCGCTCAGATCGTTATATCAATCTGGCCATGCTGGGCGTTTGCAATTGTATTGGCAAGGCAACTGTTCCGGCCGATACCGGTCTTTATCTGGCAACCGGGCAGGGCAATTTGAGCGAAACGCTTACCGTTATGGACCAGATTTTCTTGCTTCAACAATCGCCTATGCCTTTCAACTTCGTCAACACTCTGAGCAATACCGCGGGTTTTTATATCGCTGCCGCTTTTGGAATTACCGGCAGCAATATTCTTGTTTCACGAAATACCTTGTCTTTCGAAGCAGGTATGGAGATCGCGCTGTGTGATATGCAGAGCGGAGTTAGCAATGTTGCTCTCGTGGGCGGCCTGGATTGCGCGGTTTTTCCCCTCGAATACCAGAGGTCCAGAATGGGACTTTCACCGGATACTCCCCTTGCGGAAGGTAGTGCCTGGTTTTTAATTTCAAAGGAAGACCATTATGAAGAGCATTCTGCGATTGGAAAGATACATGCTGTGGAGTCGTTCACCGACCCGTCCTTGATGAGTGCCTGGCTTGAAAAATTTGACTATTCAAAGTTGCCCGATGGGGAGCTGTTTTTTTCATACGGTCCCAATATGTCGGTCCAGGCGCAAAGTGATCTACAAAAAGTGTTGCCCACCCGGACGAAAAGTTTCAACTGGATCAACTCTATCGGCTATCTGGATACGAAAGCGGCCGTTGCAACGGCCGCCTTTCTGGAACAGAATCGGAATTCTTCTTTGATTCATATGGAGATCGATATCAACCAGAATGCATCAGCGTTTGTTCTCTCTCGCTTTTAGTTTTTTCCACTGTTGATGATTCCGTCAAGGTTCAGGTAGTCAAGTTCCTGTCCCGCAGTTTTTTCCATAAAAACCAGTGTTGCCTTTCTCAGAGGAGTGGTTATAATCACCATGCCATCCAGGAAATAGGAATCCACACTCTCATCATTTTCTATGGATTCAAGGGATTTTTCTTCAAGAATGTACTGACGCCAGAACTCCTCTCTGGACGAAAGCAAATCTTCACTATTAAATAGGATATTTCCGTCGACATTACCTGAACCATCGATCATATAACGCTCTATATTAGAGCGCTCTTCATCACTCATTAACCAGATATTATATTCACCCACTGTGCGCTTACCGTGGGCTTTGAGCCGTCTGGATATTACGTCTTGATTGAATCTGTCCAATACAGATTCGCAAACATATACATTTCCTAATGGGAAAAGACTTTCTTCGCGGATTTCTTCTTCAAGAAAAGTCTCTGCAAAAATCACTTCGTTGATAACAAGGTTTTTGTTCGCATTCATTGTATCATCTCCCATCGAATCTTTTGTATGATCTGTTGTGGAATGCGATCATGCGATTGATTCGATCTCTTAGTTGTATATAAACAAGAGAAGCGAAAAAATCTCTTTTTATTCCAGCGTAACGCTTCAACGTCACTTTCGCATCCATCGCTAACAAAGGCCTTTTTTCCGCTGAAAATCCCGATACGATAGTTGTATTCTGCGGGACAGTTTGCCAGTTTGAGCCACACTTACAGTGCTACGGTTAACGGTATTCTTTTTTTCGGTTGAAATGATTTTTTTTGTAAATCCAGCACTTTGGATAGTTTTGCGGTATTTTAACCGCAAAGTATTATTGGTTTTTGCAGCTATTTAAATTCGGCTAACGTATTATAGCCGTCTTATGCGGGATGCTCTAACAGTACATTGCAGGCCACAGGGTCAAGGATTGAATACGAGGTGATATACGGATAAGGTTCGGGAATAATAGAATTTTTGTCTATGAAAAGTAGTATTTTTGCACCTGTCTTTATGGGCATAGTTTTTTCCCAGACTCTATCTTCGTAAAATTTCTTATGCAATACTTCATACATGCTCAGCAATTCCCCACCGATGGATGATAGAGTTCCTGCATATTTTATTTTTGCCCCTGAGAGGATACCCGTGATCCCCTCAGGGGCTATGGGAGGCCGTCCCCCTCCATGGATTCTCCTTGCCGTAGAAACAATGAAGAAAAACCCTTGCTCCGTATGGCTAAGAAGAAGACTACCGGAAAATCTACAAAAAAAAGCACCCCCACAAAACGCAAAACAGCGCCCTCCGCCGGTGAGGGGATTACCTCAGGGTTTGAACGAACCGATATCCAGCATGCCCTCCAGAAAGGGATGCGGGTGGTCCCGGTAGACATCGATAACCAGATGAAAGAGGCTTACCTGGATTATGCTATGAGCGTGATCGTAGGTCGGGCACTTCCGGACGCCCGGGACGGGCTTAAACCAGTGCACAGAAGAATCCTTTATGCCATGCATGAACGCGCGTGGCGTAGTGATCGTCCTTTTGTAAAATCCGCCAAAATTGTAGGAGAGGTCATTGGTAATTACCACCCTCACGGTGACAGCGCTGTGTATGACACCATGGTCCGTATGGCACAGAGCTTCTCCATGCGTGTACCTCTGATCGATGGGCAGGGCAACTTTGGTTCTGTGGATGGGGATAATCCTGCAGCATACCGATATACTGAGGCCAGACTAACAAAGGCTGCTGAAGAGCTTTTACAAGATATCGATAAAGAGACCGTAGATTTCAGTCCAAATTTTGATGATACTAAAAAAGAGCCCCTGGTGCTGCCCGCAGCGTTTCCCAATTTGCTGGTTAACGGAGCTTCAGGGATTGCCGTAGGTATGGCCACCAACATTCCTCCCCACAACCTGGGAGAGGTGATCCAGGCGACTCTGGCGGTAATAAAAAATCCCAATATTTCGGTAGACGAACTGGTGAAACTGATACCAGCCCCCGCCTTTCCCACGGGCGGTATCATTATAGGGGGGGAGGGCTTGCGTTCCGCCTATACCCAGGGAAGGGGTTCTTTCCGCATTCGGGCGCGGGTTGATATTGAAACAAAAGGAAAAAAGGATCTCATCGTTGTAACGGAAATTCCCTATCAGGTGAACAAGCGCACACTTCTGGAGAAGATCGGGGATCTTGTGAATGGCAAAGTGATCGAGGGTATTTCCGACATTCGAGATCTTTCGGATCGACATGGTATTCGAATCGAGATTGAACTGCGCAAAGATACAAACGCTCAGGTGGTATTGAATCAACTCTACAAGCAAACTCAGCTTCAGGTGAGCTATGGTGTGATCATGCTGGCGCTTGTGGAGAACCAACCGCGCGTCCTGAACATTAAAGAAATTTTGCAGGTTTATATCAAGCATCGAAAAGAAGTTCTGGTGCGTCGCATTCAGTACGAACTTGCACAGGCTGAAAAGCGCGCGCATATTCTCGAAGGTTTGAAGATTGCTCTGGACTTCATCGATGAAGTGATCAAAATTATACGATCTTCCAAAACCGTAGACGAAGCCCGCCAACGTTTGATCAAACGATTCAAACTCAGTGAAATCCAGGCCAATGCAATCCTCGATATGCGTTTGCAGAAACTTACTTCTCTGGAGTCGGCGAAGATTGTCGAGGAGTTGAAGGAACTTAAAGCGAAGATCAAAGACTTTAGAGAGATTCTCAAAAGTGATCCCAGACAGTACACAATCATCTCAGACGAATTGGGCGGTGTTTCAAAAGGGTACGGAACAAAACGTGCTACCGAAGTGGATCATAGCTCGGTAGATACCACAAACTTCAATGTTATGGACTTGATCCATGACGAAGAAGTAATCATCACAATTTCCGAAGAGGCTTTTATCAAGCGAACTGCTCTGGATACTTTCCGTCGTCAAAAACGGGGAGGGAAAGGAGTGAAAAGCGCTCCCGGTAAAAAGGAAGATATACTTCGAATCATCCAGACCGCTTCCACCCATGACTCTCTTCTGCTTTTCAGCAACAAAGGGAAGATCTTTTCTTTAAAAGTTCATGAGTTGCCAGATGCGGGCAAAGAAGCGCGTGGCAAATCTCTGAAAGCACTGCTCAATCTCGCCTCTGACGAAACTATTACAGCCGTAACCAGCACCCGTGATTTTTCAACAGGTAAGGCTCTGGTCATGATCAGTCGACAGGGGATATTAAAAAAATCCGATATTGATGTCTTCTCCAACGTAAAAAAGAACGGAATCATCGCCATCAATTTGCGAAAAGAGGATGAGTTGATCGCTGTATGTCAGGTGGATCACAGCGACGATATACTCATGGCATCACGCATGGGATCTGCCCTTCGGACCAACCTTTCCAAGATGCGAAGCCAGGGTAGAAACGCGTCCGGAATTATTGGTATGCGCCTGGACAAGGGGGATGAAATCATTGGTATGGATCTGATGCAGCCCAAAGGATCCGTTGTCGTGATATCGGAACGCGGATATGGAAAACGGGTAGCTACTTCTGCTTTCCCGGTTAAGGGACGTGGAGGCAAAGGGATAGCCTACACCAAGATAACCGATAAAAACGGTTCTGCTGTAAGAATCCACACTGTGAAGGACTCTGATGATATCTTTGTCGTAACCAATTCGGGAATGGCGATCCGGGTCAATGTGGGTGACATTCCGGTGCTGGGTCGATCCACCGTGGGCGTGAAACTGGTGGACATCGGTAAAGACGACTCTTTAAAAGACTTTGCCGTTTTCCACGAAAGCAGAGACTAGATGGACTGAAGGAGTCAAGAGCTCAGTAAAGAGTTTGAAGCGGGAAAGACAATGTCAATCCAGCGTGTCTGCGATATCGTCGGTCGATGGTTGGCTCTGCCTCCTGTCGTCTGCGTCCGGCGGCATCTCTCCCCCCAGCGATTTTTGTACCAGTGTTTGTCGGGCGACTATGATTTGATTCAGTTTAAATTGGGCAAGTCTTCGGAGCTCGGCAATCTCCTGTCGGTATCGATACAAAGGTGAAAGCATATCCAATCGCGATTCCATGTTGCGTATGGTGTCGCGGATGTAGCGCAGATCCTTCTCCCTGGCAATGCGCTTCATACGAATCAATTTTTTTACTTCGGCAAATTCGTTTTTTCTTAAATGGATTCGGACAAGAAATTGGACACCGTAACGTGCTACGGTCTCTCCCCATTTCCCGCTTAAATTCATCTCCTCAATTTCCAGATACTCCGGCATATCAATGGCCCGCCGGGGTGGCCCCGAGACCTGCTGGTGCACCTCCCGGGTCTCGCCTGCTGCATCGACCTCTGTAGCCGGCGCATCGACATCCATGTCCTCTGCATATTCTGTAGTAACTGCACTCTCATGTTTTTTCCCTGTAATCTCTGGAAGCAGCTCATTGAGTTTATTTTCCTTCCATTCGGTCGTGAACTGTTCGGGTGTAGCTTTCATCAAAGAAAGAAACTGCTCCAGCATCACAACTTCGTTCATGGCCTTTCCGATCGGAGTATTTTTATACTGGCGAATCTGAGGGAAGAGGTCTCGTATGATGCCGGACTTTCCTTTGTAAGTTTTGAATTGCTTTTCATAAATTCTTTCGAGATGATGGGAGCGGTTGATCAGAACAGTGCCAAGAATTCCTTCTTCCGCCACAACATACCCATCCAGACCCTTTACATTATGGGTCAGGTCCGGTTCTACCAGTTTTAAGATGAAAATAGAGTGGGCTTCATTGAGTATTCGCAGCATGAACAGCAACCGATCGCTATTCTCCGAAAGATCCCCTGCCAGTTCTTTATAAATAGAATCGGAGTCAGGAATAGGGTTGTCCTGGTCGCTAATACTATGGGAACGAATTCTGTTCACCAGTTCATGCAGCGTGGGAAGAAGCGATGCGGCCATATGTTCAGTTCTCCAGTAAACCTTGCAGGCGAAATAGCTGGCTCACCTGTTCCAGATCTTTCGGTGTATCGACCCCGGGAGTTGATGTCTGGACAATATGAACGCCGATGTCAAATCCGGAATCGAGGATCCGAAGTTGTTCCAGGGATTCAGCCTTTTCCAGATTTGATTCCGGTAAGTCCGGGAATTGAAACAAAAATTCGCGATCGTAGGCGTACAGGCCCAGATGCAGATATGTCGGATACTCTATTTCATTGCGAAAGTAAGGAATGGGGGAGCGTGAAAAGTACAATGCCCGACCGTTCGATCCCACCACAACTTTGACCCGATTGGGATCATTTTTGTCCTCGTGGGGCTGGAAGGGCCGCGCCGCAGTTGTAACAGGCCAGGAGCTCTTTGATTTTTTCAGAGCCACGATTCCATCGATCAACTCGCTCTCCAATCCTGGTTCATCGCCCTGGATGTTCAACACTATTCCGCAGTCAGGAAAAGCTGCAGCTGCCTCTACCAGACGATCGCTTCCTGTGTTGTGATGAGGAGAGGTCATCATCGCCTTGCCACCAAACTCCATGACTTTTTGAAAAATTCTTTCGTCGTCTGTGGCAACAATGAGTTCGTCCAGTTCCCGGGCTTTTTTTGCCGCTTCGAAAACCCATTGAATCATCGGCTTTTTTCCAATCATTGCCAGAGGTTTTCCGGGAAAGCGTGTAGAAGCGTAGCGAGCTGGAATAATTCCAATTGTGCGAGTCATTGCTGTATAATATATATTCGATCCGTTCTATGTCAAGCCAGAGCATGGACTACCTATCCTCCTGAGGAGTCGTCGAGTATATCGCCCCCCGTCAGTTCAGAGACCATGTTGTTACCGCAATCCTGTGTTTTAACCTGAATTCTGTTTATGCACTGTCAGGTGTGCTATGCTCGGCCGATTTCGAGGCTGCCATTGAACGCCTCTGCGCCTCATAATTCGCTCCCGAAAAATAGTTCAGTTATATCAATAATAGCAGTTTTATTGGATAGCCTTAATATAATGACATTTGCAATAATCTGAGTGGCCTGTCCTTGCACCATTCTTTAGAGCATCCAGCTGCAGTCGTTTCAATAAGCATTGAGCTGGTATCCTGCTCCCCAGAAATCGTAGACCACCTATAAGACAGTGATAGGAGTTTCTTATGGGAAAGAAGGTGGCAAGGAAATCCAGAGATGGACAGCGAAACGACGTAAAGAACTGGTATTACAGATTCTACTCGGTGCTGAAAATGCCTTAAGATCAGAGCCAATGAAGCTGAACGCGCCATAGAGGCGGCCAGTTTAAAACGTTTCGGTACACTAAGACAGAAAGAAAAAACTCCGGTGATTCGAAGTGACAATGGCTTGATTTTCCAGAGCAAACGCTTCAAGGAAGCGTGCAAATTCTATCGTTTAAAACAGGAGTTTGTAACGCCCTATACACCGGAACAGAATGGTCTTATCTGAAGAAAACCTATTTTCATTTTTTTGCTAAATTTTTAAAATTTTAAATGCATTAATATTTTTTATCGGATATGTTTGTAAATACGCTCCAATCAGACTTTGCCCATCCTCTGGTAATTGCTTGTTCCATTTTTGAAATGATAATAGAAGCGTAGTCCAATGATCCGGATGTTTTGTTAGAGGCATCCTGCATCAGTTTTACATCTTTATATCCACCGGAGAGTTCAAACCCTACGTTTTCGTGAAATTTTCTTTTAAGAATTTTCTTGGTATACATTTTAAGTATTGGATTCGCATAGCTTGCTTCAAACAACCGGGCATAAAACTGCCGGCCAATGCCGGTAGCGTCTCCAAAGGTATACAGCTGTCCCATCAGTTCCATGTTCGCTACGGCAAAATAATTTACTGATAATTTGGCATAATTAGCCAGATAAGGTTCTTCACCGATAATAAGTGTGGCCGCAGAATATGTTAAACAAACAGGTCTGCATTCTTCAATGCTTTGCTTGTCGCCTCCCATCAGGGTTAGAAGTTCACCTGATTCAGCAGCATCAGGCCTGCCAACCACAGCTCCGGTAACGAAGCGAGTTCCATGCTTAATATGCAATTGCGTGAGTTTTTTGGCAAGATCTGGTGAAATTGTAGTAGCACACAAATGTATTGTGTCCTTTTTCATACCAGAGAGTATACCTGTTTCCGAAGTAACAATATCCCATACGGAAGTATCGTCCATGAGACACGTCACAACGATATCACTCATGCTAGCTGCTTCCGCAGGGGTTTCAGCAAATATCGCTCCTTTTTCAATAAACGGCTGTGCTTTTGCGGGTGTCCGGTTAAATACAATCAGTTCATATCCTGCCTCCTGAATGTTTTTCGCAATACCGGAACCCATCTTTCCAAGTCCAATCACGGATACTCTTTTTGGCGTTTTT
>JBNLFC010000116.1:0-9292 GCA_050305335.1 Leptospirales bacterium | reverse complement strand
CCGCGTCACCATGGAACAAAGGGGATGGGAGAGCGTTGATTTTGTCCTGGTGACCGGTGATGCATATGTGGACCATCCCTCCTTCGGTGCAGCCATTATTGGAAGATGGCTGGAGGCCCATGGTTTTCGTGTCGCTATTTTACCGCAGCCAGATTGGCGTAACGCGCTGGCTTTCAAAGAGTTTGGACGTCCCCGTCTGGGTTTTCTGGTAACCGGTGGGAATCTGGATTCCCTTCTGAGCAATTATACAGCTTCTGGCAAGCCAAGGCGATCTGATGCCTATTCGCCTGGAGGAGTGGGAGGAAGTCGCCCGGATCGAGCTTCCATCGTTTATTCTGGAAAAATTAAAGAAATTTATAAAGGAATTCCAGTGATATTGGGCGGCATTGAAGCGAGTCTCAGACGATTTGCTCACTACGATTACAGAGACAATCGTGTTAGACGATCTATTCTCTTTGATAGTCGGGCCGACCTGCTAATCTTCGGGATGGGCGAAGCGGCAATACTGAAAGTTGCCAGGCGATTGAAAGATGGCAGTGCCATTTCGGAAATCCGAGATGTTCCCGGAACTGCTTTCATTAGCTCCAGAGAAGAAGCGGATGGGTTTGAAAATTGTCTTCAGCTTCCTTCCTTTCAAGAAGTGGAGGAGGATCCCCGGGCTTTTTCTGCTGCAGTCATCCGGATCGAGCAAGAACAAAACCCTTTTTCAGGAAGAACACTGGCTCAACTGCACAAAGACCGTTATCTGATACAGAATCCTCCCCATCCCCCCCTCAGCACCGAAGAACTGGATCTGGTCTATTCACTGCCCTATACAAAAAAATGGCATCCGATCTATGAACAGAGGGGTGGCGTTCCCGCTTTGAGTGAGGTGCTTTTCAGTTTAACTGCACACAGGGGTTGCTTTGGCGGATGCTCATTCTGCGCACTGACGTTGCATCAGGGAAAAATGATTGCGGTTCGAAGTGATGATTCTCTTTTAGAAGAAGCCAGGTCCATGGTGAATGATCCGCGATTCAAAGGATACATACATGATGTGGGTGGACCCACGGCCAACTTTCACCGGAACGCATGCAGAAAAATGGATGAAAAAGGGCCATGCAATGGTCGCAACTGTGTTACACCGCGGGCCTGCAAAAAGCTGGACTTCAATCATGCAGATTATCTTGGGTTATTGCGAAAGATGCGTGAGATTCCCGGAGTGAAAAAAATCTTCATTCGGTCCGGAATTCGCTACGACTACTTGCTGGGCGATGATGAAACTGGAGACTCTTTTTTGCGGGAGCTCTGCCAGCACCATGTTTCGGGTCAGCTGAAAGTGGCTCCCGAACATGTTTCCGAACATGTGCTTCGATTGATGGGAAAAGGAAAAATTCATCTCTTCAATGAATTCAAACAGAAGTTTGAAAACTCCAATCGCGCTATAAAAAAAGAACAATACCTTGTCCCGTATTTTATGAGTTCACACCCGGGTTCCACTCTCGACAATGCCATTGAGCTGGCGGAATATATTCGTGATATGGGAGTCATGCCTGAGCAGGTTCAGGATTTCATTCCTGCACCCGGCAGTCTTTCTACGGCCATGTACTACACAGGTTTTGACCTGATGAATGAAGAACTCACGCGCGCGTTATTGCGCCATGATTATAGATCCGTGAATCCGGATCTTTTTCGTAAGATTTATGTGGCTCGCACCCCTGAAGAGCGTGAGATGCAGCGGGCACTTCTACAATTTAAAAAACCTGAGAATCGCAATCTAATCCTGAAGGCTTTGAAAAAGGCAGGACGGGAAGAGCTCATCGGGAAAAGTAAGCGAGCTCTTGTGGCAGGAGGGCCAGAGCGTCCGGCTCATCGTCGGAATCATGGAGAGAGAGCTGTCAGATATCAGCCGTCTGCTACTGGAAATTCCAGAGGTTTTGTCAAAAAAAAAGGGCGGGGATCGTAGCCTGCTTTCGAATATTTATGCAAATAATCTTTGCAACTTTTTTTTCCGTGGCGTATCTCACTTTATATGAATGCTGAACTATTGAATCCTATTCTTCATCCGGAATCTCTCCCTTTTTTTCTGGGACTTTTTTTTGTTTTATTCATGCTCTGGATGAGATACCGCATGATTAAGCTTTCCAATGCGAAAGCTGGAAGCAGCGTTCCTGACGTTCATCAGGAAATGGGGAAACGAATGGACCAGGGTGAGCATGTGGTTTATTTTTACAGGGACGCCTGTGGTGCCTGCAAAGCCATGACCCCCATCATCGATAAAATGGTTGAACGTGATTCTCGCTTTCAGAAGGTGGACACTGACCGAATGATGGGTGTAACAAGAAAGTTCGGTGTTATGGTAACTCCTACAACCATTTTTATTAAAAACGGAATTATTGAGAAAATGATTCCAGGTGCATTGCGTCCTACGAAAATAGAGGCTCTGCTTGCAGAATGGAAAGAAAGCTCCACTTCTTAAACAATGGTCACACAACCGGTTCACTACCCCGGGAAGTTTTTTTTGTTATTCATCGATTTTTCGTAAGCTCTCTCTTGCTTGTTCCGTTTGTGTTTTTGCAGTGTTCCTACCCCTCGTGGAAATATGATGCAGGCACTCCCCAGGACCGGATGGATCTTACTCCAGCCATTCATCATGTGAAGGGTGGAGTCTATGTGGTCAGAGACTATAATTACTGGCAAACCAATAGTGTTTTTTATATTTCCGATCAGGGGGTAATTTTCATAGATGCTCTTTATACGCACAAGAGTGCAAGACTTATACACTGGAAGGCGATGACTCTTACCCAGGCACCCTTTGTCGGTTTGATTCTTACTTCCCACACATTGCATCATTCCGGAGGAGGCGCTTTTTTTCATGCTGAAAATATACCAGTAGTGATTCAGGAGAAGGGGTATTTTGAAATAAAAAGTCAATGGAAAAATATGAATGATCAAATGGAGAGGGAGTTCCCCTCTTTTTTCACTCAACGTTTCTTCGTACCCGATGGAGTAATACGCGATAAGGCGGATTTCCTGAATGGAAAAGTAAAAGTCTATTATCCAGGCCCGGCTCATTCCATTGACAATCTGGTTGTTTATTTTCCCGAGGAAAATATTGTTTATGCCGGATCGATCCTTGCGGATCCTCTTATGTTTAGCGATGAAATGAATCAAAGCAATTATTTAAAGGCGCTGGACTTCATCGATTCGCTTCATCCGGATACGGTAATTAGCGGGCACGGAGATCCGGTGCGTTCGGCTGAGTTTGTGAAAGCAGTGCGTCGCAATGTAAAAGAGAAGATTTTGAATACAGTAAACCTGTCAAATACCCTTCCCTGAGAACGATTACTTTGCAGAAGCAGAATTTCGAACGATGGCGGGATGCAATGTCGTTCCATGGCGGATTTCATCTACAATCTGTCGGCTACTCTTTTTCCATCTCCATTCTACGTAGCGTTCCAGAGTGGAAAAATGATACCCCCTTTCTTTGAGTTCACGAATGATTTTGGGAAGTGCTTTTACAGTGGTTAGATGGCTGTCATGAAAAAGCATTACCATGCCTTTGCCATGGGCTTTTTTTGTTACACGGTTATAAATCTGCTCCGCCCTCTCGGTGAACTCTTTTTTGTCAGGATTAACTTTTTTACTCTCTTCGTACCAGTCGCCAGGAACCCATCCATTGCTATCGCCGGAGTTGTAGTGGCGGCTCCAGAGCATGATCAAGCCTCTACTTCGGATGATGCGTCCAATTCGAAGACGTTCTGCAGCAAGTTTTCCGGGATCCTCAACAGGTTGTGGCGAATCGTCGTTCTCGTTTTGCTTGATCGATGGTGAACTCAGGGTATTGAGGTACCATGGAATTCCGAATGGAGGGCGAAGCAATGTCATACGAGGCGATTCTTCCTCCAATACCTGATCCAGCAGCGTCTGGTTGCGGTCCAGCTCAAAGGCAATGGCACGATCAGAAAATTGGGACAGGTTTCTATGACTGAGTGTATGATTTCCGATTATGTGGCCTTCGTGGACGATTCTTAACAGGGTTTTTTTGTATTTGGCAAATCGATTGTAATCTTCTCTCTGAGCAGTGGACCATTGAGCCGTAATAAAGAAGGTGGCCGGGACCCCCTCTTGTTTTAGTATATCAAGTATCTGATCGGTCCAGGCTGCGGGACCGTCATCAAATGTCATGTAAACTGTATATTCGGGCAATGCATCATCCTTATAAAATCCTACAGGGTGAGCGATGTATTTTTGAATACTTTGAGAGACCTTGCCTCGATTTCGTGCAAGGAGGCTCTGGTTTAAAGCTGGTAAAAAGAAGGCCACGCATATAGTTATCGAAACCAGAGCGCTTTTTAACAGAAAAAAAAACTTTCTTGTTTTCATTGGCATACTTTTGCATTCACAGCATGGATTACTTTACGGGCTTTATATCGGCAGCACCGGTTCTCCGGAGCAACGGCGATGAAGTTAAACTCTTTACACACAACCTTCCGGGACATGCCTGGACTTCATCCTTTACCGCTCAATTCCAATATAGCGCAAAAGGAGGGAAATTCCGCAATAAATATGAAGAGCATTTTAGCTTCATATTTGAAATTCATCTCACACTGTTTCTGTAGCTAATCAAGTTGAGGGAGATTAGCTACTCTGAGTGGAACTACCTATTACGATGATGGTCAGATCGTCCACAGTATCTCCCGGCACCTTTCCCGTCATAGCCAGGAACCGATCCAGTACCGATTGAAGAATTTCACCGGAACTGGAGTAGGTGCGGGTAAGCGTTTCCTGGAGCCAGTCCATACCTACGGCCACTCCTCTCTGGCTGTATTCTTCAATCAAAGCGTCAGTGTAGAGAAAAAGTCTATTACCGCTATGGAAGGATAGTGTTCGGGTGTCATAGTGAGATTTCACCCGTATACCCAGGGGAATACCTGTTGCAGAAAGTTCCTGCACTTTGCTCCCGTCCGTGAGATACTGAGGCGGAATGCCTCCGGAGGCATAGGAAATGTGATCGGGGTAGAGATCCACGAGAAAAACGCAAAGAAACAAAGAATAGTCATAACGCAACGTTAGTTCATCGTTAAGCTGTGCAAGAGCCTGCCCTGGCTCTTTTGTTTGATGGTTGGAATGGGTCCATTCACTTTTCAGGAGCATGGCCGTAAGAGCAGCACTCACCCCATGCCCTTTTAGATCAGCCATCATGATACGGGTTCCGCCTGCAATGGATGTTACATCAAAAAAGTCCCCGCCTACGCCGTGAGCTGGCTCATACAGCAAAGCATAGTCGTAGCCCTGGATCTTGATTTCGGTAGCGCGGAGAAATTCGGATTGAAGCTTGCGGGCAATGCGCAGGTCTTCCTGAATCAACCTATTTTTTTCTTCATTCCGGCGAATCAGCTCTCTGTTGTGATTTGCCAGCACTGCGACGGTAATCATTGCCAGGGTGATCGCAATAAAGAAGCTTAAAATCATGTCAAGCAATCGGTCCGAAGGGGTATTGTACGGTACAACCCACTGCGGATAATAAGCCTCCAGCACGTTCACCACAAGAAAACTGCCCCCGATCGTTCCCATGGCAATGTATCGTTCTTTTGCGTGAAATATCGCTGTTGCAACCAGGCCGATGACTACAAAGTAGAAATCGACGCTTCCAGAGGACCCTGCATTGTAAAACCATTGAACTGCGAAAAAAAGCTGAAGAGAAAGGATTACTGGCCAGCGAAGTTTCTTATATTTACCGGTAATCCGTGAGTAAATATAAACCGTGATAAGCAATATCGATTCTACAACATTGGAAAGTGTAATCACCCAACCTGTGACTATGAAATAATTGATGGGAAGAGCCAGAAGAGCCGCGGTGCTGCCCCCCAGGCAAATCACATGCACCATACGCTGCTCCAGATTGGCGAAATCGGGGCGTCCCAGAAAAAACCATTCCAATCTATGGAGCCTATGAATCATACATTAAATTTCAAGATATGAGAAACGAAAAGCAAGTTAAAAAAAGGCTTTGCCAAATATTAAGTTGTTGTCGCATGATAAAGAGCAAAGAAAAAAATACCTTAATTTCATTAATGCTTTGATAATACCAAACTAGTGCGAACGGTATATCCATGTTTGCTTTTCCGTAAAATAATAAAACCGGCCCCGCGAAATTCAAACCCTGATTAAGGCTTCAGACAGCCGTCGTCTGGACAGTGGATTGGAGGAGACAATTTTCGAAGACTCCAGAATTATATCCATTTATGGGCCAGGAAGAACGGATTTTAATTGTGGAAGATGAGCCAGCCATTGCGGAAACTGTTGAGTATTCCTTGCAGAGAGAGGGTTTTTCCGTGATGATTGCCACAACCCTGGCCGGAGCGACGGAGTCGAGGAAAAACCACAATTCCATCTCTTTGATGATCCTGGATATTGGTTTACCGGATGGGAACGGGCTGGAATATCTGAAAACACTTCAAAAAGAGGAAACTTCTTTTCCAGTAATTCTTCTTACAGCTCGATATGAAGAGATGGATCGGGTCCTGGGGTTGGAACTGGGCGCCGATGATTATGTGGTAAAACCCTTCAGCCCCAGAGAACTGGTTGCAAGAGTAAAAGCCGTGCTACGTCGCTACCGCGGAGATCAAAAATCCAGTGGTGCCGTACACAATGTAGATATAGCGGAAGCGGAGATCACCGAAGCAAGCTCCTGCTGGAAAGTAGACGAAGAGCGGGGACTGATTTTCTTTCATGGCAAGCAGCTCTCTCTTTCTCACTATGAATTTGGGACACTCTCTCTTTTGCTAAAGCATCCCGGGTGGGTATTCAGTCGCGAGAAGATTATGGATGCGGTATGGACTCAACCTGAAGATAGTTTCGATCGTTCGGTGGATACCGTTATTAAAAACTTGAGAATGCAGCTACGTCAGGTGGACCCCCATGACGACTCCATTTTCACACGGCGCGGCATGGGATACGGTATCAAAGAAACACAACCTGAATAGAGGCATTGTCATGAAGCTGATTCTACGATTACTGGGCGGTTTTTTTTTCTTTTTCTGATTTCTCTTTATTACTTCAGCGATCTTGTTCTCAATGACATTCGTCCCCGGTATTTAGAAGCAGTGGAGGAGTCGGCCAACGATACGGCTCATCTTCTGGCCGCTCTGGTGGAAAAGGAAAGTTCCCGGGGTGTGCTCAATACCCATCGTCTCGCCGGGGTCATCGATCGTGTGAAAGGCCATCGTTTTAGAGCAAAGATCTATGGGTTGGTTAAAGAGCAGGTAGACCTTCGTGTGTATGTAACTGATATGCGAGGTATCGTTGTTTACGATTCATACCACAAACTTACAGGCAAAGACTATTCCCGCTGGAACGATGTTAAACGGACTCTGGAGGGAAAATATGGGGCCCGTTCCTCCACTTCCGAGCTGGATCAGAAGGGGTCCCTTTTTATCGCAGCTCCTATACGTTATGGAAATCAGATTATAGGCGTTCTTACTGTGGAAAAGCCAAAAAGCAATGTCGACCCGTTCATTTCTATCGCGCATAATCGGTTTTTACAGGCTACTTTGCTTTTCGGGGGAACCATACTACTTGTCTTCACGGTTCTACTTGTCTGGATAACGCTTCCCATCGCAAGGTTAACCCAATATGTCAGGAATTATCGGCTCTATGCGGGAAACAAAGCCTACCCCTTACCTGAGCTGGGCAGAACCGAAATTCGTGATCTTGGACGTGCCTTTGAATCTATGAGGAAGGATCTGGAAGGGAAACGCTACATTGAAAACTATGTGGATACGTTGACCCATGCAATCAAAAGTCCGGTGGCAGCGATCCATGGAGCTGCCGAATTACTGCAGGATTCGGATATGGGGAATGAAGAGCGGCAGCGTTTCATCGGGCATATTTTAAATGAAAGCAATCGATTGAATACAACGTTACAACAGATGTTGCACTTGAGCCGATTGGAGGGAATTGATTCTCCAATAAAAATGGAAAGAATCAACTTGAGGGAAGCAATTGAGAAAATTGTGGAATTGAGAAAGGAAGTATTTGCTGAAAAAGAAATTGCACTTCGCATGGAGTTGGAGGATCTCTGGATTCAAGGCGATCCTTTTCTGGTTTATCAGATCATTGAAAATATTCTGGGAAACGCTCTGGAGTTCATTCAACAAGGGGGGATATCTCTTCTCACAAAAAGGGAAGACAACCGGATTCGAGTGGAAATTCAGGACACAGGGCCGGGTATTCCAGACTATGCAATTTCACATATCTTTGAAAAATTTTATTCATTGCCCAGGCCGCAAAATGGAAAGAAAAGTAGCGGACTGGGGCTTTCCCTGGTAAGGATTGCTATGGACCTTCATGGGGGGGACGTGGAAGTGCAAAATGTCCCCGGTGGCGGAGTGTGTGTGACTTTGCTCTTCCCTCAATAACAAATTGCGTGGCAGTGTTTGTTAATTCCACTCCAGCTTACCTCTTGTAGAGAGGTAACGTGTAATCGCAACGCTTATGATCAGTACTACAGCCAGCATCTCCATAGCTATGAGGGTTCTGTCATAAATAGTCCAGTCAAATCTTAACATCTTAAGAAGGTTTACGATTAAAAGTCCAAGTGTAATGATTACTGTTGAACTGTATTCTCTTTTGAAATAGCGTTTCCATGAGTATTCCATTTTGCCAAGCGTGGAAAAAAGCCCTGAAAGATCCGTTGGAATGAATCGATTATGCACTTTTTGCACGTAGTCCAGATATTCCTGCCCGAATTGTTCCGTGAGATACTCCTCTTCCGCCAGTGTAATTCCTATATAAAATATATAAAAAAGGGGAAGGGCAAGCACATAGTAATAAAAAAGGTTAATTGTAATAATAGAACCTGTTACGATCAGAAAATTACCCAGGTAAAGTGGATTTCTCACATAGGCAAAGATCCCGTCGGTAATGATGCTCTGTGCATGAATGCGTTTATTGACTCCGCTTCTGGTCACAAACCCAAATCCGATGGTGGCTGCTCGAATGAAAAGACCGAGGAACGTAACTGCAAATCCGATCAGGGAGGAGGTCAGTTCTACCTGGGGAGAGCCTCCCATTGCGTGCTCAGGCTGGCGAACCAGATAAAAAGCGGGCAAAAAAATGATCAAAAAAAGGGTATCTCGCCAGCGAAATACAAAATTGCCAATGGATATCAGAAATTTTTTCATGAATGGAAACCGCTCTGCATAAGAAATGTAATACACGTCACTGGAATGTCATGAATTGATGGAATGGTCATTGTGTAAATCCTGATTCAAACGCAAATCTCATGATTGGCTCATAGAAGCATCAT
>JBNLFC010000115.1:0-9407 GCA_050305335.1 Leptospirales bacterium | reverse complement strand
CAGCCACAGGCACCTATACGGACTCCAGCACAGCCAGCATCACGGATCAGGTAACCTGGGCGAACAGTGAACCAGCGTGCCTGAGCGCCAGCAATGCATCTGGCACAGAAGGGCTGGTCACAGCGCTCAATACCGCAGACATTGGCGCATGCGATGCCACAGAGATCACAGCCTCTTATGATCCAGACGGAGTCGGTGGAGAAGACCCCGTTGTGAGCAGCGCCACCATTGTAGATGTTACCGATGCGGTTCTTGTTTCCATTCAGGTAACGCCTGAAGATGTCACTCTTGCCAAAGGATTGACCCAGCAATACACGGCCACAGGAGTGAACTCCGACTCAACGACCATTGACCTGACCGGTGTCGCAACCTGGGACTCTTCTGTCACCAGTGTGGCAACCATCGATAGCAGCGGCTCGGCTCTGGCCCAGTCCTCTTCCGGAGTCACTACGATCTCTGCAACTTACAATAGCATTACGGGCAGCACCACGCTCACGGTAAGCTCTGCGGTCATACGCTGGATCATCGTGAGTCCAGATCCAGCATCTTCCATTTACACAGGCGCTGTACAAAATACTCTCCAGTTCTATGCAATCGGTCGCTACTCCGACTGCTCTACACCGCCGTGCGCAACGGACATTGACATTACGGATGACGTAACCTGGAGCTCCTCGGCCGACGGTGTGGCCACCATCAGCAATGCTGCCGGTACCCATGGATTGGCCACGGCTGTTTCTGACGGGAGTAGCCAGATTCAGGCGAAGTTGAATAGCGCTGCCACTGGAAATATTGCGCGCAACAGTCTGCCTGTGACTCTGACGGTTTTACCTGCGGATGAGACTCCGCCTACTGTTCAGAATGTGACATCTGTGGGCTCCACTGTGGTTCGGGTCACGTACTCCGAGCCTGTAAATAGCACCGAGGCTACGACAATCTCCAACTACAAGGTTGCTCTGACCGGCAATGTGGTAGGACTCTGCCCGGATGGCTCAAACTTCAGCTCCACGCCCGCTGAACTCTCTATTGATAGCGTCACTCAGGTGAGCTCTTCGGTATACGATCTGACGCTGTCCTCCGCTCAGGCAAGCGGAACCAGCTATACCGTTCTGGTCAACAAGAGCGGTGTGCATGATGTGGGCGCTCCCACACCCAATGCGCTGGATTGCCCTAACAGTGGCACTTTCACAGGACTGGAGCAATTGAAGGTAACAGAAGCCGCATGCATAGATACAACTCACATTGTCCTGACTTTTTCCAAACCGGTACTGTCTGGCAACAATGTCGCCGACGGCTCCGCCGGTTGCACAGGCTCCACTGAATGTGCCAAACGCTACAAGCTGAGCGGGCCCAAGGATCTGGGAAATATTGCATCCGCGAAAATTCTGGATGGAACTGCTTGCGGGACAGAGAGCCCCGCCGCAGATACAAGTAAAGTATGCATTGAACACATCGCAACCCAGACAGGCGCACATTTTACGGTGATAGCGGCCAATGGGTTGAATGGAGACTACTTTGACAACAATGGATTTTCCATTCGTAATTCGCTCAACAACGAAGATGTACAGCCCAATCCCAATGATCGGGCCAGTTTTCAGGGGTGTGGAACAGCGCCCATTCATGTGAGTGATGGTCCTCTCATTGACAACCCTTTCGGGGACGATAGCGACTTTGGTAACCTTACAGACTACAATGGACAGATTTATATTGGCCCCAACTTTATGGGGAATAAAGCCACGCGCTTTGAATATGATGGTTCGAACCCTGCGGGAGTCAGTTTCCTGTTTACGGAGGATACAAATTCTACCGGTGACACATCTGAAAACTCCGGTGGATCATCTTTTACGACCATAGGCCATCAGGGTTGTACACTGAATAGTGTGGACTCTCTGGCTGGATGCGGTCCGGATAATGAAAACGGTCGGGGTGTATTTATCGCGGGAAGCCTGGGGGGGGCGCCATATATTTTCATTGCAGGAGGCAAAGATCCTGCTACTTTCTCATGGCCCGATTTTACATATGTTTATTACTCCTCTGACCAGGCCAATACACTGAACTTCAAATACGTAGACACCGGAGACATTACAGGTCTTGCAGATGCAGGTGCTGCCTCACTGCTTGTTGCCAATGATCGGGTCTACCTTGGATCAGCTAAAAGCCAGGCCGATGGTTGGAACAGTAACGCACCGGATCTCGGGTTTGTAACCTTCAATTCTCTGGATGCAGGTATGGGCTCACCGAGCTACTGTACACCTGGATCTAACTGTGATGCGGATGACGGCAATGGAATAAACACAGGAGGACCCTATATCCGGGGTCGACGTTTCTGGATCAATGGCATGTCATATTTTGGTGGGGCAGGTAGCTCAACTTTCAACAGTCCTTCGCCCAATTATGGGTACTATGCGGGTGTAGATGCCATGTTTCTGTTCAATGGATATATTTATGCGGCAAATGGTGGTTACCATCGTGTCGACCATAATGGATCTGTTATCAGATCCGTTGACACAGCAACCACGGATGCATGTACAGGGGCTGGCATCTGTCCGGATTGGATCGAGATTGGGCCGCGTAACAATGCGAAGTGGCATAACGGATCTTCTCAGAATTGGTTCTCTCTGGACCTGGCAAAGCTTTTTGACATGATCCCTGCGGATAGGGCTGTGTCCATGTTCGAAAGTTTTAACGGCAATCTATATATGACACGGACAATCTGTGTGATTGACAACGATTCGTCCGCTACTTGGCAGAGCTCGCTACCAGCGGATGCAGGTTGTCTGGACGGCACATACACCAACCGGAGACCCCAGCTCTGGAAATGCGATCCAACGAATGGAGGGAGTGATGCAACCAATCCACTCACCTGTGAGGCCAATGAGTGGTCTATGGTGGCGGACGATGGCACAGGCATTACTAACTTTGGCAGTAGTGGCAACCACTCCATCACCATGGTGAAGAAAAATGGCAGTTATCTCTATGTGGCATTGGACAATGAAAGCGGTCTACAGCTCTGGCGAACCAACAGTACTGATCCGGGATCTTCCAGCGCCGTGTGGGAGAAGGTGGGCCTGGATGGCTTGAACGCAGATGCCAACGTGCAGCAGTTTTTCTCCGCAGTGTCAGTGCCTGATAATGGAAGCTACTACCTTTACTTGAGTGTGGGCAAGAATGGTGTCCCTGTGAAAGTCTACAGACAGCAGAACGACTGATGAACATTAGAAAGATAGGAAAATGCTGGATCTGTGTAGCTCTCTTGATTACCGCTCCGGGTCTGACGGTGGGCTGTTTCGGTTCGGCTGAGAGTGCACAGATGCTCTTTGAGAGGGTGCCCAGAAGCGATGAGGTGGCGTACCAGTCCATTCAGGATGGTGATTTTTCCAGCCGCTCTGCAAAGGTTCGCAAGTATAGCTTTTCACTGGATAGCACAGACCATGCGAAGGTAGAGGCAACCATCATGGCTGATTCCGCCCGCTTTGAAATGGAGCTTCTGGAGGGTGCTCTATGGAAAAACGTGGTGGGGCGGTGTGAGCCTCTTCCCGTGAGTCATCACTGCCAGATCCTGAGTCCCCGTCTAACTTCTGGTCACTATGAAGTTCGCGTGCACTCCACAGCAAACCAGGTCACAGGACCTGTACGTTATCGATTGTTTGTAACAGTGAGGGGGCCACTCTATACGCTCTCCATGCAAGGGGTCAATGAATGAAAGAGAATTTTGTTACCATCGTTATGGCAGGCTTTGTGGGTCTTACTCTAACAGCCTCCTGTCGACATGCAGAAGTTGTTTTTGAAAGAAACCCGCCTTCGGTCTGCGAAAAGCTTCCCGGCTCCAGGCAGTGCAAAAAGGAGATGGAAGATTACAACCAGAGTCTGACAAAAACAGGAGAAAAGCATACCCTGGCACAGAACTTCTTTTTCTTTGGCCTTTATCCGCGAAATCAGCTTGTGGACGTCAGTGGCCTGTGCCCCACAGGAGTGCATCGCCTGCACCAATACACTTCCATTCTGGATGGGATTCTGGAACAGGCGACCTTTACCATCTATTCTCCCAGGACCCTGGATGTGGAGTGCAATCCATGAAAAAAAGATCTCTACTATTACTATTGATTCTAACATTTTTTACAGGTGCACTTGGAAGTGGATGTCACTCTACACTGATTGTTACCGATGCTACGCAACAATCCGATGTTTCCGCGCTTTTGGATAGAACACCTGAAACAGAGAAGAGCCAGGCCAGTCTGGGCATGGGTATTTACTTTTTGTCCGACCCCCTTGCTGTGAATTGCAAAGAAGCCAAACCGGATGTGCACATAGAAGAGGACCTTCTGGATAATTTGATCCATTTTTTTGTGGGCCCTTTTTATACCACGCGCACTGTGGAGGTGATTTGCCGAAGGTGAGGGGGGAGCGAACAGGATGAGGATGATTGGGAGGATGGCACGCAGACCGGTCAGGCAGGGGTTACCTGATCGCCTCAATGGGCAGAAAGTCAGTAATGTAGACCCACCCTTTATTTTCCAATGGAATACCCGAACAAATTAGGGGATGCTTCTCCAGTGATGGTTGCGTCGGCGGTAGTTGTTGTTGTGATACCGCTCGTTCCGAGGGAATGAAATAGATACACCTGGCCAGTGGCCATACTATACCATGAAGTGGCAATTGCTAGATCTGCATAGTTGTCACCATTCACATCGCCCAGGCCTGCGACCCACATGCAAGCCACGTTAAATTCCCCCGGGCGGGGAACGGTACCTGTGATGATTGCGTCAGCCTCTGTGAAAATTGTTGCAGAAATGCCTCCGATTCCGGCAGAGTGAAAGAGATAAACATGACCTCCATCTGGAGAATAGTCAAACGATGCGATGGCAAGATCACTGAAACCATCTCCGTTCACATCACCATAGCTCATGGAACAACTGGAACTATTGCTTATTACTCCTGTTATGGAGGTATTGGCATCGGTTGAAGCGGTAGTTGCGGAGATGCCGCTGGCCCCTTCAGAATAAAAGAGATACACACGGCCGATACCCGAGTTATACCCTGGAGCGCTGATTGCGAGATCTAAATAACCGTCACCATTGACATCTCCGAAGTTCACCGAGGACCCGAAAAGAGTGCCAGATTCGCCTGTGATAGTGATATCGGCATCGGTGGCTGCGGTTGCAGAGATGCCGTTTGTTCCCTCAGAGTAAAAGAGGTAAACACGATCAGACGAAGTGGCACCGACTACGAGGTCAGTATATCCGTCTCCATTGACATCGCCCTGACTCACCGAACTGCCGAAACCGCTCTCCCCGATAATGATGGTGTTGGCATTGGCGGCGAGTGTTGTAGTGATGCCGCTGATTCCGTCAGAATAAAAGAGATACACGCGGTCAGAATAAGGAGCGACCACTAAGTCATTATATCCGTCCCCATTGACATCTCCCAGACTCACGGATCTCCTGAAGCCACTGTTTGGCAGCCCTGTGATAGAGGAGTTTGCCTCATTGACAGTAGTTGCAGAGATACCGTTTGTTCCGTCAGAATAAAAGAGATAGACCCGACCAGACCAGTAAGTGTCAACCACAAGATCTGCAAAACCGTCGCCATTGACATCTCCGAGGTTTGCAGTGGTCCCGAAAAAATTGTCAGCTTCGCCTGTGATAAAGGAGTCTGCATCACTGGCAGTTGTTGCAGACATGCGATCAATTCCACCTGAATAAAAGAGATAGACCCGACCGGCAGCATCTGGACCATAGCCAGGTCCCCCCACCACCAGATCCGCATAGCCATCTCCATTGATGTCCTTATTATTCCCCTTCCTCACATGAATCGTGCCAGCTTCTGAATGGTTCCCCTCACTATCCACACTCCGCACTGCAATGGTATGCTGTGTCCCGTCCCGCCAGGTTGCCGGTCCTACGGGAAGCTGGTAGGACCATGAGTCAGTGCCTGTGGCCGTTGTGTAAGCGCCTCCATCCAGAGAGACTTCTACCCGGGTTACAGAGCCACTGGCGGAGGCTGTTCCAATGATAAAACCAGTTTCTACTACGCTGTTGTTGTGGAGGTTCTGGATGGTGAGTGTGGGCGATGGGAGGGTAGTGGAGTGATTTATTCCAGCTATATGAAGCATGAGGAGCCATTCATAGGTGTCGTACCTCATTCCCAGACAGGAGGTTGCAGGGAAGAGGCCTGCGAGAAGCAGAAAGAGTCGAACGTTATATCCCATTTCCTGAACGATCTTCATATCTCCCCTTACCATACAATGGAGAACCGAAAAGCAACCTGTCTATTATGGGAACTATTCCAGGTGCCGGAAGTGGACCTGGAGGATGGTCCGGAAAAAGCACTCTCCAGTGCGGTTTCGGTATAAAGGAAAAAGAGGAGTCCAGTAAAGGCCATGCTTCGTTCGTAGGAGCTTCGATATCGCTGGTAGAGAGGCTCCAGAAAGAGTGGGCTTCTTCGATAGGACTTCTGGTAGTTGCGGTAATCTTGATTGGTCTGGTAAAGTGATGCAACCAGCGATATAAGGAGTAGAGTGGTTGCGGCACTTCGAAGGTAGCCCTGGACCCGCAGACCGTAAGTAAGATCCCCCCATCCGGGATAGAGAAGATTTTTCCGGAAGCGTTCTCTGTGTCTGATCAGACTCAGGCGATTGCCTTTTTCCTGGTTCAACTCTCTTTGCAGTCGGGAATTCTTGTCGTTCTGGATGGAGCGCTGGAGGGATTCCCTGCTTAAATCTACCCTGTGCAGCTCTTCCCCGTAATCTCGCACTCGTAACTCTTCTTCCACCTGTTTGAGCTGCTCCTTTAAGAGTTGATTCTCCTGACGCAAGTTTTCGCCGTAGGCCCTGGTTATAAAAAAAGGATGGGGGAGTAAGAAGATTACCGGTAAAAAAAGATGAGTCGTTTTCCGGTAAACTTTGCACTTCATGGAGCAGACTCTCCGCTGGCAATCTCAATGGAATCGATCATGGATGGATCCAGTGTACGTGTGCCTTCCGGTGTATGAAGGATGTAGCGGTTGTCAGCCTGCAGCTGGCCCACCAGAGTCTCACCGTTTTTCAGGTACACTCGAAAGGTAGCGCCACCGAGGAGGGAGGGTCTATTTCCGGTTTTTTTCAGCCATGGCGGGCTCTGCAATACGTCAGGCGTCATCAGGAGAAGAGCGGGCAGATCACCCTGCAGAAGCAGAGCGCCACTCTGGCGGGTCATATATCCTGCATTCACCTGCAGAGGAGGAACTCCTTTGTGTTTTTGGGACTGGATTAAAAAGGCACCCTGGTAGACCTTGATCTGTTGAGCTGTGGGAGTGATGCTGAGATAGCCCATGGTGCCCACAGGATTGTATTGGTAGGGCCATGCCTGGATGGTGAGGGAGCTGACGGATTCTTTCTGGTTCAGATCTTCGGCACCATTGGGGTTTGTTGCACTTTTTTGTTGCTCCCATGCTGCTTCATGGAAATCGCCTGTGGCGATCAGCAGCTCTCCGTACTTCACTTCAAAGGTGTCATTCCCGTGATAGAGCAGCAACGATGGCTTCTGGATGAGGATTGTATGATTCTCTGTGGCAAGGCGGATCTTTCCGCCAGCTTTGATGAGAAGCGCGTCCTCTTTTTTTAACGTTTCATCGCCGCCAGCCTGCAGTGTGTTCCCATTGCGCAGGAGGGAAACTTCTCCCTTAACCTCTGCAATAAAGAGCGCATTGCCCCTCTGGAGTAGAGTTGTGAAGGAGCGAAAGGAGATCGTACCAGGGGCATCCTGACGGGTGGTAAGCCACAGGCCGCTGGCCAGGATGAAAACGAGCATTGCTGCAGCTGCCATGACCGGCGCTAACTTCCAGCGCCGGGGTAAGAAAGGGCTGACTCGCCCCTTTGTTTTTTCAGCTGAACGTTCTTGAGTGCGTGCAATTTCATTTCTTAATTTCTGTAAAAACTCCGGATCTGTAATGGAAGAGGGCGCCTCCCCATCATAGTGCAGAGACTGTAGAGAGCGCGGCCAGCTCTCCGGTGGAAGGGAGAGCCCGCGAGAGGAAAACTTACTGCGTTTTGTCATTCCATCTCCTCCATAGGGAATCCATTTTTCTCAAGCTCCTTGCGAAGCCATGCAAGACCGCCATCCAGATCTCTGTTAATGGTACTGCGAGAGACTTCGCATACCATGGCAATTTCTGCAATGTCCAGCTGGCCAAAGAGGCGTAGATCCAGCGCCATGCGAACTCTCTCCGGTAGAGAGGAGGAGTCCAGAAGCTGACCCACAAAAGAGCGCCACTCCTCTACCTGATCTGTCTTTGTCCGATCATCATTTAGATTTTCAGGCAGTGGTTCTGTATCTCTCCTTTTTTTCAAATGATCGGAGAGCAGGTTACGGGCGCTTCGATAGAGGAGAGCCCTTGCATCTTTTTTTCGAATGGCATCTTTTTGTTCCAGCTGAACCAGCCGCAGAAAAAGAGTCTGCACCAGATCCAGGGAGACTTCCTCATCTCCTGTACGGGAACGAAAAAAGCGCCACAGCTCCTTTGCATGGATGTGATAGAGCTCTTCCAGATTCACTTCCCTGTTCATGGGACCTTTGAGCTCTCCTTTAAGAATACGACTGACTGGACCGGATGTGTCATTTTTTCGTCCGAACCTGAAGATTTTTTTTTGTGGAAGCATCAGAAGAGGAATTTTCTACCGGAAGTTCGAACTCCAGACGCTGGACCTGTTGCCATGGATAAACTTTTTCCTTTTGATCCACCTGAATGTGAAAATTGTGTCCATCCCCACCCATGGGCTGGCCTGTTACGACCTCGCCAGAGGTAAGGTAAAGCCGGGCTGGCAGGGTGGCTCCTTCAATACGAATGTTGGTGACCATGGCAAGGGGGAGGCGATAGGCGCCGTAGAGTGTGTCCACCAGCAGGCTTTCGTCAGTTACCTGCCACAGCACACCGGAGATATGATCCCCGTTGGTGAGCTCTATCCGGGCATGGGTTGCGGCAGTGAGGATGGGACTCAGTAAAAGAAGCAGAAGAAGGGGGCTTTGAAAAAAGAATTTCAATGGCTGACTCATAACGGGTGCTGCAGCAGGTTCCTGTATAAACTGACGCTTGAAAAAGTTAGAGATACGCCACAGAAGGCCACCTGCAAACTCTCTGTGCAACTCTTTTTGTGGAAACTGGCGTTATCAGGTACACATGCTCCGGACATGGAAAATACCGTCGGGTGTATAGATGTTTCAAGCTTTTTTGCCTGAAATTCAAAAAAAAAGCTCCCGCACCAATTTTTTTGACACATTTAGCCTTCCAGATCGTATTCCTTAACAGAGCCAGAAGATCCTCTCCGGGGGGATGTTCTGGGCAAGGGCCCTGAAGAGGGTCATGGTCTCAATGCACACCGACCAGCACCGGTGATTGTGGTGAAGGTGGTCCTCAAGCTCCCCGGTGTAGACATC
>JBNLFC010000114.1:0-9539 GCA_050305335.1 Leptospirales bacterium | reverse complement strand
CTCAGCATAATAAAAGATCCAGAGACTCTCCAGATCCAACCCGGTTTCACGAAAGAGTCACTCACAGAAGAGGACGCAGCACAACTGGAAAATAGCAAAGATTTTCAAGAATTAGTCCAGGCTTTGCGCCGAATCAAGGCAAGTACTCGAAAGAGGATGTACAATACATCGTTTCTGGAACAGAATATGCAACGTGGCGACGATCCTCCTTTACTGCGCTATACTTACATTCTGGTTCCCATAAAAGAGATTTCAAATAGAACCATCTTAAAATTTATTGCCGACGCCGATTACCTTACTGTGGACAACAATGGAGATGGAGAAATTTCAGAGGATGAAGAGGGAAATCATATCGGCGCACTCTATAATGTGGCTGATTTTCCAGCCATGCAAACTGCGCTTGATGGTAACTCCGCAGCAGATCCCGAATACACACAGGATCAATGGGGCACATTGGTATCAGCCTACGTGCCGCTCATGGACCAGAACGGCCATGTGATTGCCCTTCTGGGACTGGATATGCGGGCAGACAGTCAATACAATATGCTGAATCGAATGCTGCTTTACTACTATGGCATTGTCATCACAAGTTTCTTTCTCTCACTTTTTATCGCATATGCACTTTCCCGTTTTTTAACAGGCCCTCTTGATCGTTTACGCCTGGGGGCGGAGCGAGTAAGAAATCGTGACTTTAACACATCCATCAAGGTAAACAGCAAAGACGAGATAGGAATTCTGGCAGATACTTTTAACGCAATGGTAGCCGAAATCAAAGACTATTCAGAAAACCTGGAACGTCAGAAAAACGCTTTTTTTCGATTCGTTCCAACGCAGTTTCTACAAATTCTTGGAAAAAAATCCGCGGAGGAGATATCCCCCGGCGATAGCACTCTTAGCTCAATGACTGTTCTCTTTTCAGATATTCGATCCTTTACAACCATCAGTGAAGGAATGACGCCGGAAGAGAATTTCGTTTTCCTCAACGACTACCTGAATCGTATGGAACCTGCCATCCAACAAAATGGTGGATTTGTAGATAAGTATGTGGGTGACGCCATTATGGCGCTCTTTTCGGAGGACGAGCACTCTAACAACGTATCCAGAACACTTCTTTCATCCGCAGATCGTGCAGTGCAGTCAGCTATCGATATGCGCCGTGAATTGATCCAGTTTAATAAGCAAGCGAGCCTGCCACAGGTGATCGAAATGGGTGTGGGGATTACCACCGGAGCGCTAATGCTGGGAACCGTAGGAAGCCGGACACGAATCGACACAACTGTGATTGGAAACACTGTTAACCTGGCGGCACGTCTGGAAAGTATCACCCGGGCGTACAGGACACCCATAGTTATCTCCGCAGATACTCTCAATGCCCTGGAAAATCCCTCCAGTTTTCATATTCGTCAGCTGGACACGATCATTGTGAAAGGACAGACGAAAGCGGTGGATATTTATGAAGTCTTTGATGCTGACGATGACGAAGTGATTCAACTAAAACTTAAGACGCAACCGATTCTCCAGGAAGCCATCGCCAGATATAGAGCGTCCGGCTTCAGGGAAGCAGAAGAACTTTTTCTCCAGGCCTATCGCATTTACCCGGAAGATCGACTACCGCATATTTATGTAAAACGTTGTAGAGATTATGCGATTACACCGCCCCCTCCGGATTGGGATGGAGCGGTGAGACTCAGAAACAAGTAATAACCGTCTGGATGAATTACAATGCCTTTTTAAAAAGTATTATCGCCATCCAGCAAATTGCCCAATCCTCCCAGGATGGAACCCTCTCCTCGATTTGTGCCGCCACCTCCGGCCTGTCTGGGAGCCGCAGCAAGAATACGGGCCGCCATTCTAGAAAACGGGAGAGATTGAAGCCAGACGGTTCCCGGTCCCTGTAGCCTCGCCAGAAAAAGCCCCTCTCCCCCAAACAATGCGGATTTAATACCTCCCACAGGTTCTATATCGAACTCTACACCACCTGTAAAAGCAACTACGCAGCCAGTATCCACCTGAATCACTTCACCTGCCCTCAGCTCACGCTTCATCATAGTTCCGCCAGCATGAACAAAAGTCAGTCCGTTCCCCTCCAGCTTTTGCATAATAAATCCTTCTCCGCCAAAAAGACCGGTCAGGATCTTTTTCTGGAAATGTATACCAATAGAGACACCCTTTGCAGCACACAGGAAGCTATCCTTCTGACAGATAATTCTTCCGTTGAATTCGCTTAACGGAAGAGGAAGAATGGTTCCCGGGTAGGGGGCTCCAAAAGCAACGTGGGCCTTCCCTGAACCATTGTGAGTAAAGACTGTCGTAAACAGGCTCTCGCCCGTAAGTAATCTCTTACCTGCTCCCACCAGCTTTCCCATAATGCCAGATGACTTTTCGGACTCCGATCCGTCGCCAAAAATGGTCTGCATTTGAATGGAGGCATCTTTATACATCATAGCACCCGCTTCCGCCACAGCACTCTCGCCAGGATCCAGTTCCACCTCCACAAATTGCATGGATTCTCCCACGATTTTATAATCAATCACATCCGCCATAACAGCTCCCTCCACAATAAAGCATTGATTCTGCAATGGTTTTTGAAAAGATTACCCGGGTGAAGTAATTCCAGGGCCAGGCCAGAAAATAACTCGCATCAAAACGATGGATATTCTGGATCAAATTCTATAAGTTGAGGCCTGCATGGGAGGAAAAAGCCAATGACCCCATCGGGAACAGCTCCCACTCCAGACCATGGAGGAAAAAAGATGCTTGTACTATGCATCTTCTCCATTCTACCCATCTTCGGTGCAGAAAAAACCTTGCACCGGGAGAACGGTTGTGCTCACTCCAATCCGGGCAAACAACTCAGCTGCCTGAAAGCTCGCTACCGGGAGATTGATACTGCATTGAATCGACTGTACAAGCATTTGAAAATGACCCTGCCTGTGGACCATGCAGAAGAGATGAAGCAGGATTCCCGACAATGGATTGGTGCCAAAGAGTATACATGCCATTGGCAATACCAGATGAGACACCCTGGCACAGATGGTCAGCCAGAAGCAACTGTTGACGAGATGATGAATGAGAATGAATATCTGCAATGTCTCATTGGCTTTACAGTAGCTAGAGTCGCCTATCTTGATGCGGCTTACGGCGGAACTGGCGTACAACCGGGCCTCGCAGGCTACTATGACGATGGAAACGGTGGAAGCCTGGTAATCAGCGCACCCTGGAGTGGCAGCGAAGATAAAAAGGATACCTTGCATTTTCGCATTGAGGTAGTCCGTGGCCCAACTGCTCATCTGGGAGAAATCGAAGGCGATATCATCCCCAAAAATGGTATAGCTTTATTCGAAATTACCGAACCTGACGCAGGAGTAAACTGTAAATTGAACTTTCGCTGGAACCCACACCACATCGAAATAAAAGAGGAGAATTGCTCCTACTACCATGGAGTCAGAGCTTTTTTTGATGGCAAATATCGCAAAGTCAAATAGACTTTCAGTTAAAAGCTGAAAGATTTTGGAACCATTTCAAAATGGCAAGTTCTTACGGAGGAATTGAATAGATGCAACAAAACCAGGAAACTTTCCCTCGCTGGGACCTGACGACTCTCTATGCGTCACCGGAAGACCCTGACCTCTGGGAGGATGTAAACACCATCAAGGAACTCTCGTCCCGATTCCAGTCCAACTACAAGCTCAGGGTAAACGCTCTTTCAGGCGATGAGCTTTTCACAGCTTTCCAGCAGGAGGGTCAGATTCATAAGATGGTAGCAAAGATATCGCTATATGCCCATCTTTCATTTGCCGCCGATACACGAAATAATTCTGTTAAAAAAATGCTCAGCCGATGGGAAGAAGCTCAAAGTGAAATCTCACAGACCCTTCTTTTTTTTAACCTGGAGCTGGCCAGCGCCAATGGGGAAAAATGGAAGAGCGAAGCAAAACTCGCCCCCTATCAATATCATATAGAAGATTTACAAAAACATGCTCCACACCAGCTATCTGAAGAGATGGAGGCGTATAGCGTGGAGAAAGACCTCACCGGTCGCAACGCCTTAACCAGTTTGTTCGATGAGTATTTCGGCGAGTTTACGGTACAGGTTTCTCTGAAGGATGGGGAAAAGGTATTCACAGAAGAAGAAGCGCTATCCACTCTTCATTCACCTGATCGGGAGTATCGTACCACTGTTTACGGATCATTCCTTCGAGAAGTTGGTAAGGGCAGAGTGGTTCTTGAAAACATCTACAACAATATTATGCTGGATCATCGACTGGATCTGCAGCGTAGAAAGTTTTCAGGTCTCATGGAGGAAAGACACCTTTCCAACCAGATTTCTGGAAGTTCCGTCAACACCATGCTGGAGACCGTGGAAAAGGGATACCAGATCGCACAACGCTATTTTTCCTTCAAAGCCCGGCTTCTGGGGATCCCCGACTTCACAAACGCAGACATCTACGCACCTCTTTCTACTGTGCAAGAACTGATCTCATTTGAATCGGCAAAGGATCTGGTCATTTCATCTTTTTCCGATTTCCATGCCGGGGCAGGTCGTCTTGTAGAACAATTTTTTCAAGACCGCAGAGTGGATGCTGCCACACTGCCAGGCAAACGTTCCGGTGCATTCTGCTATGGTGCAGACCCTGGACTGGATGCATATGTCCATTTGAACTATACTGGAGACATACGTTCCGTGGAAACCCTCGCTCACGAACTGGGCCATGGACTTCATCATCAACTGGCCTGCAAAGAGAGAAATCATACCAACTTCGATACTCCTCTGGTCACCGCTGAAACCGCAAGCGTCTTTGGAGAGATGTTACTTTCCGAACGACTCATCGCCACAAGGCCAGGAGGTGAACGAGAGCTCGCCATACGCGCAGCTCGCATGGAAGGAATCATTGCCACAGTCTTTCGACAGACCGTCCTAACCAGATTTGAACAGCGAGCCCATGAGGCGCGGCGTAACGGTAGAGTCGATTCAGACACACTGTGTGCAATTTGGTGGGAGGAGAACGAAAAGCTTTATGGCGACTCCCTGAACATGGTTGAGGATTACCGATGGGGCTGGGCCTACATCCCCCATTTTATCCACACTCCCTTCTATTGTTATGCCTACTCTTTCGGGCAACTCCTGGTGCTATCCCTTTATAGCGAATACAGACAGAAAGGTGACTCTTTTCGGGACGGTTTTCTGGGACTTCTGGCTGCGGGAGGTTCTAATACACCGGCTCGCCTGATCCAGGAGTATACAGGACTGGATATAGAGTCGGAACAATTCTGGAGTCTATCCCTGCAGCAAATGGAAGGAGAGATGGCTGCCATCGAGGCGCTGGCGGTGTGACAGAACCCCCGATTCACGCACGTTCTTTGAATTGGTCTCATCACTTATGGTGACTGAACAAGATGGGGAGGATAGGAAGGATAAGCGAGTACGTGTGACCTCTAGACTGGCTGGCATAAGCTGTTTTACGGAAGATTTTTCCCGCTATAGTAAAAAAAAGGGTTGCAGCCAACCCTTTTGCATAAGCAAGTATGGAATACATCAAAAAACGATCTATATTGCAAAAATTGAACTATCTAACAAAACCAGGGTTTCAGAACGACTGACCCGAAATATGTGATAAAAATCTCATTTTTTCGGAATGACAGTAATGTGGGATCAGGTGTTAATTGGAAATTAATCTAACAATGGTATGGTTCTATGTTACAGCAGGGATTTGGACTGAATAAGAGAGAAATTGCTGAGATACTGAGAAAAAAGGGAATTAATCCCACTACCCAGAGAATAGAGATTGCTCACCTGATCATGCAACGACCCCAGCACCTCTCTGCAGAGGAGTTGCTGCATCGCCTCAATAAGGAGTATGAGCAAGTAAGCCAGGCCACTGTATATAACACACTGAGACTCTTCGTGGAAAAAGGGGTAATCCGGGAACTGATCTTTTCCCCTGACCGCATCTACTATGATTCCAATACAACTCCTCATCACCACTTCATTGATGTGGATACAGGCAAGATTTTCGACCTTCCGGTCAGCGCCATGCCTGTGGATGAACTACAGATCAGCGGGCTGGACGCCGAAGTGCTGGAAGTCAATCTTCTTGTTAAAGGCAGGCTGGCCGAGCATATATCACCGGTAATGGCAACCCGGTAATGGCAAGCATAGCCAGCAAGTTTTGCATTGCTCATAAGGGAATTTATTTTTCGCTACAGCGGAGAGTCAGTTGCTTGATCAGCATACTACCATAGGCGCCAGAAGGCAGAGTAAAGCCAACCGTGCAGCGCATGCGATTGCGGTTCACCTCGTCCTCCCCGATATCTGCTAACTCCAGAAGGTTCAATGGTAGAATGGTCCGTCGTTCCGTCTCCTTTAGAAATGCTCTTCCCAGTTTTGTGACGGGGAACGTAAGAGGACCCTGCACCGAAGCGAGGGGCATTCCCATCTCTAACAGCAACTCCATCATGACTTCTTGAGCCCTGATATCAGCATAAATCGTAGATTGACCGGGTAATTTTAAAAATTCTGGTATAAAGCTTGTCCCCCTTTCCTTCCAGCTCCCACAAGGGAGAATAAAATCAGCGCTCCGTGCCTTGATTCGGAAAATTTGCAACGCTTTCTCCCTTGCAAGAAGACGCGAAAGCATCGCATTGAAGACCCAGGACTGATAGGCTGAAAACATCATGGAGAGCTCCTCTCCCGGCAGCTGGCCCAGAGCATCCAGCAGACTCCCTCCTGTTGCAAGCGTCTTCTGCACAGCTTTTTCGCTTCTGGTCTGACAGAGCGACGCCATATGCTTCCAATTGCCCCACGCTTCCCGAATGGCAAGCTTTCGCTCCCTCGCATGGCGCTTTTCGGCAGGGTAAATACCTGTTAGCGCAGCCAGCAGGGCCATATTATAATCTCCCCGCATCAAATGAAAAAAAGGCAATCCCAGGTCCCGATCGTAACCACCAAAACGTTGCTCGTCAAAGTAGTTGAGCATTCCGCTTTCCAGCAATCGCTCTTGATTTCGCTTAAGAATGTCCAGTTCTGCCTGATGCATTCCACGAAGAATAATTGAGAATTGATTGCCCTGGATATTGCCAGGCCCCATCTCATAATCGGAAAAACCCACCTGCTCAACTCTCCAACCTCCGCTGCTCATAGCCTCAGAGCCGGTCACATTCCATTGGAACTCATCGCTCAGATCCAGCCCGGCGGGCACTGTAATATACTGGGAAGTTATGGCATGTCGGTCTTTTTTCCCACCATACCGAATGAGATCATAGGAGATTTTTTTCTTTCTGGCAAGGCGCACCAGCAGGTCCACAGTATTCCAGCCCCTCTTCTCCAGTCGAAAGACCGCATATCTACCTTTTTCAAAAACTGCAAGATCGCTTAACTCTGTTACAATAAAATCTCCAGGCAAATTTTTCAAACGATATGCGACAAATCCGGCAGATCCAATCTTTGCATACCTGGAAGATGGCAGACTTTCGGGGAGGGGAGGAAAAAAGCCAGTCTTCATGGAACTACCTGTCCACTCCTGTTAGAATTGCGCGCCATGAGGCTCTGTCCGGGAAAAGGAGAAAACGTGAAGCATACGCCAGGGTGACTGCGCGTAAAGAGAGAAACGCGGCAAAGGCAAGCCAGAGAAGATGGTTGCTCTGGAAAGAGAGAGAAAGCCATGCAAGAAGGAAATACATGGTAAAGCTAATCATCATGCTGTTCCGTAAAGCACGTCCGCCAGCAGTTCCTATGAAAAGGCCATCGTAAATGAACGCTACGGCCCCGATAATAATAGCGGGGATCATCCAGTAAACATATTTTGCGGAAAGATGAATAATATCATTGTGATCTGTTACCATCAGTAAAAATGGGCGGGGAAATAGAACTATGAAAAAGGCAAACAAAGTTCCCATTGCGATTCCAGCAAGCATGGCAATGCTCCAATGGCGCCTCAGTTCTTTAAAGTCCATTCGTCCAAAATCCTGGCCGCCCAGAGTTTCCAGCGCATTGGCACTACCATCGATCAAGAAAGCCACCATCACCCAGAACTGGAGCAAAATGGAGTTAGCCGCCAGATAATCGCTCCCCAATCGACCCGATGCCGCAGTAAAGATGGAAAACGCCGCCATAAGCAAAAAAGATCGAGTTAGTATATCCGCATTCAAATGAAACATTTGTTTCCAGTGATCCCATGCCAGAAGATCTTTCCGCTCTTTTTTTAAAGTATCCAGAAGATGAAGAAGGGACGAGGGAGCGCTTTTGAACTTATTTGCTGGCGATATGTCAGCATTCATATCCGGCATACTGTGCACCGGCGTCCTATCAAAAGCCAGCAGGAAAAAAGCTGCAAGCAGCATAAAATAGCTGGAAATCATGGTGCCGTATCCGGCGCCAGCGGCACCCATATGTAATACATTAATAAAAAGATAGTTCAACGGAACGTTTGTCAGCGTAGAACTCAGTGTCATTATAAAAACATAGGAACTTTTTCCCCTGCCCAGGAACCAACCCATAAATACAAGATTCAAGAAGTACGCGGGTAGTTCCTGAATGCGGGCTTCTATGTAGTCAACGGCCGATCGAGTAACTTCCCCGTCCGCACCGAGAAGAGGTATTACTCTATGCACAACCGGGCTTTGACCTATCAAGATAAAGGAAGCCAGAAAAAGAGCCACTGCCGAATATCGAAGAGGAATCCTGAGAGACTCGCGATAGGCACTCTTCCCGACGGCTATAGCTGTGTGACCGGTTACGCCCATGCGTAGAAAGCTTGCAACAGCGTAAATCACATTGAACAAAACAGCGGCCAGGTTCACCCCGGCCAGATGATGAATTTCCGGGAGCCTTCCCAACATGGCCATATCGATCATCCCCGCCAGCGGAATGGTAATGCTGGCGAGAATATTAAATAACGTCAATTTCCAGAAAAACTTATCCATATCCGAACACGGCCCCACCGATAGGCCCGGGAAAGGCGCTGAGAACTCTTCTTGAAAACATGGATCTTCTGGGATGCACTCTAAAGGGAGTGGTAGATCAAATGAATTCCGATCAGCATTAAAACGAAAATGAATATCTCCTTGAGACGACTATCTTTGATAACACCGGACAGAGCTGATCCAAGCTGTGCACCGATCATCACGCCTATCAGAGCCGGCATCATGGAATAGAGTTGATCCAATCCTGGTCGGGAGAGACTCAAGGCATAGTGAGCCACAGCGCTGGCTATGGCCATGGTAAAATTTAAAAAGAGTGACGTAGCAATGGCATTGGACATAGGGATCTTCAAACGGGTCCGCATGGAAGGGATGAGAAAATCTCCAATCCCTACGGAGAAGAAACCCGATTGAGCACCGAACAGAAGGCTCAATCCGCGCATGGTAAAATCCGGCCTGGTCGTTCTATCACGATTCAAGATGGCCTCATAATGCTCTGTCTGGAAGGCAAAATAGATGGAAATGATCATACTCAGCACGCCCAGACCAATGTCCAGAAGCAATGAGCCTGCAACTCGCTGATTCAAAAATGCACCGGCCATTGCGCCGCTCAGAATGAA
>JBNLFC010000113.1:0-9590 GCA_050305335.1 Leptospirales bacterium | reverse complement strand
CTGAACCCCCGCTCTCGATTGAACACATACGAGAGTCTATGGCGCCTGCCACATGATGACATCCGGACTTCCACGTCGCATCCATCATCCCGAAGACTTCAGTGGGTCCCCGGTCCAGTTCTAAGAAAACTCCCGGGACCTGTTCTGGAACGCCCGGGAATTTCCTGGTATAAGTTACATGGTATTTACCAGAATCAAATCCTTTTTCTCAATTAGAATGCCTTTCGTTCAGATTCACACACATCCCTTTTTCAGATATCGGTTGTAATTGGCTTTCATTCAAGCACTAACCACGAATCCTTTCGCTGGAACGCATAGAAGTGCAGTCCTATCCTCAAATATGGGCTTCTCAGTCTTATCGGCACTCCCATAGCAGCGGAATTGGCGCAAAAGTTTCCCTCAAAGTAGCTGCGAATAGCACTTTTTTTCTATCCCCTTGAAAGCCAGCCTCAAAAGGTGATTTAGAGAGAGCTTTTTCTCAGAAACCATTCAGAAACGGGCTCTGAGATCTGGCGAACTATTCCCACCCGCAGGCGATTGAGATATTTATAGCGAGATGTGGTCCTATGATAGAACAAGATAAGCTTCGAATTCGGGAAATTCCCTACAACTATACATCCTACACCGACCGTGAGATTGTTTATCGGTATCTCGGGAAAGAGGCCTGGAACGTGATCAATGGCCTCAGGTCCACCCGCAGAACCGGTATTTCCGCACGCATGCTTTTCGAAGTCCTGGGAGACATGTGGGTCATCTCCCGAAATCCCTTTTTACAGGATGACCTGCTGGGCAATCAACGCCGATGGAAAAGCCTTCGTGATGCTCTTCAGCATCGTCTGGAGCAGATACGCAAAAGAGCTAATGGGAACGAGCAAGCGCTCTGGCTGGCAGATCGCACAGATGTTGCCATACGGGAGTTTGAAAAATGGCTGGGAGAACAACAAAAACTCCGCGAAAAGGCTCTTCATGCCTTTTCACGGGTCACGCGCAAAGACAACGTAGAATTCGGTGGTCTGGCCAGAGTCTCCCATGTCACTGATGCCTCTGACTGGCGCGTAGAGTACCCTTTCTGTGTCGTCTCGCCCGACAGCGAAACAGAAGTGGCGGCTATCGTAAGGCTCTGCATTGCTCTGAATCTATCCATTATCCCCCGGGGCGGTGGAACAGGCTATACGGGAAGCGCCCTGCCATTACAGAAAAACTGTGTCATCATCAATACCGAAAAGCTGATGGACCTGGGCCAGGTGGAAGAGATTGCACTACCCGGTGTGGAAACAGCCGTGGCCACCATCCGCGCTGGCGCCGGAGTGGTCACAGACCAGGTAATCCGCCTTGCGGAACAGCATGGAAATATTTTTGCCGTAGACCCTACCTCTCACACTGCTTCCACCATCGGTGGAAATATCTCCATGAACGCTGGCGGCAAGAAAGCAGTAGCATGGGGAACCGCACTGGATAACCTTTTCAGCTGGACCATGGTAAACCCGGATGGTCAATGGATTCGCGTTGAACGTCACAACCACAACCTGGGCCGCATCCATGATCAAGAAAAAGTCACATTCCGGGTAATTCCCTTAAAGGATGATGGTGTTACAGCTTCCGGGGAAGGAGAGGTGATCTCGGTTCCAGGAACCATGTTTCGAAAAAAAGGACTGGGCAAAGATGTGACCGACAAGTTTCTGGCTGGCATTCCCGGCATACAGAAAGAGGGCTGCGACGGAATCATCACATCTGCTGTTTTTATACTCCACAAAAAGCCGGCGCATATCCGCACAATCTGCCTTGAGTTTTTCGGAGACGATCTTTCGCTTGCGGTGCCGGCTATCGTGGAAATCAAAAACGAAATGGACCAGGACTCCGCAGTGATTCTACTGGGGCTGGAACACCTGGACGAACGCTATGTCCGTGCGGTGAATTACACGACCAAAGCTCCCCGCAGGGACACTCCCAAAATGATTCTTCTTGCTGATGTGGGTAGTGATAGCGAAGAGGATGTCAATCGCGCCGCTCTTTCTATCGTACATATGGCCAACCGCCGGGGAGGAGAGGGATTCATCGCAGTAACTCCAGAAGCCCGCAGCAATTTCTGGAAAGACCGCTCCCGAACCGCTGCCATTGCAGCACACACCAACGCTTTCAAAATCAACGAAGACGTTGTAATTCCCATCGAAGCCCTGGATAGATACAATCGTGGAATTGAACGAATGAACATTGAGCAATCCACGCTCAACAAAATTCGCATGATCGATGAAGTCCTTACATATCTGGCAAGTGCAATGCCCGAACTCAATAGCGCCCGAGAATATGAACGAAGCGAAGAAAGCGACTCTCTCTTTGGCGCCAAGCGCGAAGCCGCCAGAGTCCTGCTGCACAAAGTCCGCGGTCGCTGGCAGCGCATGATGGATCATCTGGACCAGCCTGCATCTATGCTGGAAGGTTATGTAGAGGATGCCTTCATGGAATCTTCTACGTCCAACCAGCAGGTCATCGATCTTATGCTACGCAGAGAGTTGCGCGTTTCCTACAGGAAGGAGGTGGAAGCTCCCCTGAAAGAAATATTCTCTGGAAATCGCTTAACCGCGGTTCGAGACAGACTGGACGCAATCCATGCCCATGTGCGCTCCAGTAGACTATTTGTGGCAACGCACATGCATGCTGGAGATGGCAATGTCCACACAAATATACCGGTGAACTCCAACGATTACGAAATGCTCGGGGAGTCCCATCGTCTGGTAGATCGCATTATGGAGCTAGCACTCTCTCTGGGAGGTGTCATTTCCGGCGAGCATGGCATAGGCATTACCAAAATCAAATATCTGGATCCGGCAAAAATCGAGGAGTTTAGAAAATACAAAAAGAGAGTGGACCCTCATGATCGTTTCAATCCCGGGAAGCTGACAGGAGAGGAGATGGAATCGGGGCTGGAACGCGCGTATACGCCTTCACTTAGACTGCTGGAACGCGAGGCGCTCCTTCTGGAAGCCAGCGATCTGGGGGCCCTGAACGAAGACATCAAAAACTGCCTGCGATGTGGAAAGTGCAAGCCGGTCTGCAATACCCACAATCCCCGCTCTAATTTGCTCTATTCTCCAAGAAATAAGATCCTTGGAACAGGGCTTCTCATAGAAGCCTTTTTGTACGAAGAGCAAACACGCCGGGGTATTTCACTGCACCACTTTGATGAGATGAACGATGTGGCCGACCACTGCACCATTTGCCACAAATGTTTCACACCCTGCCCGGTGAACATCGACTTTGGCGAAGTGAGCATTCGAATGCGCACCATACTGGAGGACCTGGATCAGAAACATAGCTCCATTGTCTCTTCCATGGCCATGCAATTTTTAAACGTCACCGGGCCTTCCAGTGTGCGCTTTCTTCGCTCTTTTGCTTTGAAACCGGGTTTCATTGCGCAACGATTTGCCCACAGACTCCTGCGCGCGACCCATCTTCTGAAAAAGAGTCCTCCTCCCTCCACTACGGGTCCTCTCCATTTCGCAGAACGAGTGGATCATTCCCTCCAGAAGCCTCTTCCTCCGCTCAAAGGACACGATCTGCGCGCCATGCTGGAACTGGATGATCCTCGATATGTGACCATTATTCGACACCCGGGAAAAGTCAACGATGACTCTGACGTCGTATTCTATTTCCCTGGTTGCGGTTCAGAACGAATCACACCGGAGATTGGCCTTGCAACCATCGGTATGCTATTTGAACTGGGCGTACAGACTGTCATTCCTCCAGAATATGTCTGCTGCGGATTCCCGCAAAAATCCACAGGCCAGCGGGAGCTGGCCACGCGCATTACCGTGGACAATCGGGTTCTCTTTCACAGAGTGGCCAACACGCTCAACTATCTGGATATCAAAACGGTTCTGGTCTCTTGTGGGACCTGCATGGACCAGTTGCTTCACTATGATTTTGAGTCCATATTCCCTGGCTCCCGATTGCTGGATATACATGAATACCTGATGGAGAAGGGAGTCAGCCTTAAAAAAGAGACGTCGGCAGGCACGGGAAGAGAGAGCTCCTACCTCTATCATGATCCATGTCATACACCTATGAAAACCTATCGACCAATTTCAGTTGCCAATGAGCTGATGGGAGGAGGAGTCTTGCTTTCCGACCGCTGCTGTGGCGAAGCTGGTACCATGGCAGTGTCACGCCCGGACATCTCCACACAGGTGCGTTATCGTAAAGAGGAAGAGATACGCAACGGCATTGAAGCGCTTACTGGCCAAAAAACCGCTCATAACGGCAATGTGAAAATGTTGACCTCATGCCCCGCCTGCATTCTGGGATTGAACCGCTATCGTCTGGATACAGGAGTGGAGGCCACGTTCATTGTAGAGGAGTTGATTCGAAGCATACACGGAAAGGATTGGAAAAGGAAAGCCCTGGAAGGAATTCAAAATAACGGCATTGAGCGAGTCCTGTTGTAAAGTGCAATACCAGGAGAGAGCCCCATATCAGGACCATCACAACAGCAAATGATCCAGTTTTATTGCAAGAATCTCTCTTTATATCCTTAATTTTCATCTCCCATGAATCGATGAAAAAAAATAGGCATTTACACGCAAATGTAGATCCCAATTTGCCTGGGTGGAACTTTTTCCGTTGAAAACTGCTGCCCGGTTGGGAAATTCCATAGGAAAACTGTTTTTCATTGGAATCATTACTATTTTACAGATATCCGATAAATATTCATTGCAAGCTGCAATATGATGGGACGACAATATGAAAAAAAGGATCCAGAATATTAAGTTTTCTGAATATAGCCGTGAGTCACAAGAATGAAAATAAGTTTAGCATTGTTCAACCCTTTTCGCAAACGCGATGGGAAGAATAATGACAGAGACTCCGGGATTTCACCCGCTTTCAAGCGCAGCTTCTTCTTAAAGAAGAAGTTCGATCGATGGCTGGAGGAGCATCGTCCACAGCTCATGCAAATGCTGCTGGATGAAGAGGAGAGCGCCCTTCCCCCTGGAATCTATCGGTGGTGGATAGGTCATTCACTCCTCTTTCGAAAAGAGATCAGTCGCATTGGTGACCGTATGGCCATCGATATGCTTCGGTTCCCCGACATGCTTCGCGATATCAATGAATTTGAAGAGCGATTCATCGATACCATACGTGGTCAGGGTGACAAAGCAAAAGACCTGGGCAATTCTGCCAGAGATTTACAGGGAACCATTCGTGAGATTACAGAATCTCTCGGGCGTGTGAGCGACCTTTCGGAAAAGACCTATACCCAGTCTATCAAAATGTCCGAATCCACCGGCAAAGTGAATGCCATGATTCGAGAATCCGAAGAGTTCGTAGGGTCCATCGGTGAAAAAAACCGCATGCTTCAGGCGGATATCGGACGCATCAAAAGTGTGATCGCCAGGGTACAGGAGCAGGTGAATACCATCAGCAAAGTATCCGAACAGACCAATATGCTGGCGCTCAACGCATCCATTGAAGCCGCGCGTGCAGGCGAATATGGTCGAGGCTTTTCCGTGGTTGCCGAAGGCGTCTCCCGGCTGGCAGAAGAAAGTCGCCAGGCTCTAGGCGAAATCAATCGGGTCATGACTCAAATGAAAGAGACTTTTGAATCCTGGGAGGGAAGCTCACTCAAGCAGATATCTCACATTGACACCGTGGTCGATGGTCTTCGTTCCATAGGCCTGGCCATCGACGAGACTGACACAACCGCCAGAGACACGGTGGAACATATGACCGAATCCAAACAGGTCTTCGAATCAATGAACCAGGGAATCCGTATTCTGGAAGAAAAAACCGGGGGGGTTTCTCGCATTGCTCTGGGAATCTCCATGAAGACAGAGAATCTCAGTATCTGGAGCTCCTCCATACACAGCGATATCAATCAGATACTGGAAGTAATCGATGGTTCCATAAGCGTAATTGCCAGCAACAATCCCATCTGGGTTCTCGATTTCTTACGTTTTCGTCGACAGGATCATATACGCTGGGTGGAAAGTGTAAACCAGGCTATTGCCAACAATGACCCTTCTGCCTTTCCGGAGCTCAATCCATCCCGCTGTAAACTCGGATTATGGTATCACCGTGTAACGTTGAGCGATGAGGACCAGAGGATCATTCATGAAGAACTGGACGAACCCCACAGAACTTTGCACAACGCAGCTCGTATAATTCAGGAAGCCATGAAAGACTCAGACCAGGAAAAGCTCAAATTGGGAAAAGAACAACTGGATGACTGCTATGCACGAATCGGTGCTATTCTGGATCGATATCAGACCTATCTGGAAAAAAAGGCGATGAATGTATATCTCAATGACTCTCTGTGAAATTAAAAATCTGCATCCCGGGTACAGGGTATTATGAACAGCGATTACGCACTCCAGTCAATCCGGAGGACTGATCGCTGAAAACCCTCGGAAACACAGGGATTTCCGCAGGTCAGCTATGAGAGCGACGAAACTCATCCAGATACTCTACCAGAGCCTGACAGCCTTCCAGAGTCATTGCATTGTAGATGGAAGCACGCATTCCACCGATGGATTTATGACCTTTGATGCCACGTAGATTTCGAGCATCGGCGCCAGCCACCAGCTCCTTTTCCAGATCACGATTTAAAGGATAAAAAGTCACATTCATCAGAGAGCGAGAGTTTTTCTGTGCATGAAGTTTATAAAATTCCGGATGCTTCTCCAGATATTCATACAGGATGGCGGCCTTTTTTTCATTATATGTTGCCGTTGCGGTAAGTCCACCACGCTTCTCCAGCCATTTCAAAACCAGCGCGAAAACGTAAATCTGAAAAGTGGGAGGTGTGTTGAACATACTATCGGATTTCGCGTAGGTGCTATAACGAAAAAGAGTGGGGGTGCTCTCTTTTTCTCTTTCATAAAGAGAACGATCCATGACAACAACCGTAGCACCGGAGGGGCCTGCATTCTTCTGCATGCCCGCGTATGCCACCCCGATACCCGTCCAATCTACAGGTTGAGAAAGAAAATCCGAACTCATATCTATGACCAGAGGTATTTTCCCATGGGCCGGAAAAGATCGATATTGAGTTCCATAAATAGTATTATTGGAAGTGATGTGAATGTAGTCCAGTCCGTCAGGGATGGAATAGTCTTGAGGAATTCGGTCGAAACCGGATCCTTCGCTGGATGCGAACATATCCACCTGGACACCCTGTATCTTCGCCTGCTCCATTGCTTTTTTGGACCAGATGCCAGTATGGATAAAACCCACACGGCCGCCGGGGCCTGAGAGATTCATCGGGATCAACGCAAATTGGGCCGATGCACCGCCGGTCATATAGAGGATATCGTGTGTATCTGGAATGGCCGCAATCCTTCGCAAATCCGTAATGGATTCTTGATAAATCTCATCGAACTCCTTCCAGCGATGGGACATTTCCATTACAGACATGCCGCTTCCTCTGTAATTCAGAAGGTCTTTCTGAACCTCCTCCATCACTTCCAGAGGGAGGGTAGATGGGCCAGCGGAAAAATTGATCGCACGAAAACTCATGCTGCCATGATGCAAATACGGGGCAGCGGGGTAAAGTGGATCAATGCTCGATTTTTAGAAAAAAACCGTTCACCAGTAGCAGAAACAAATGTATAAAATTGGAAACGGCCGATAGGACGAAGGTGCCCCGGGGATTTTCCTCCAGCGTTTTTCCCGAATGCATTATAAAGATCCTTACGTGTGACAGGATGGAGCATCCCGTATAGAGCTGGACATAATAGCGAAATTAAATTATAAGTAATTCCAATGCTGCGGATCACTGAAGATCTTGAATCACAGTTCTATATTGGGCACCACCACTCAGAATGCCCCTATCTGCCCGGACGTATGGCCACGCTCTTTTTTCTCGATGGAACCCATGTTGGCGAGTTATACAGGATCCTCCTGGACGACGGTTATCGCAGAAACGGGTCGCTCCTCTATAGAACCGAGTGTGATGAATGCCATGAGTGTCAGGTAATCCGTCTACCGGTGGAAAACTTTCTCATGACCAGGAGTCAGAAGAGAGTCTGGAAAAAGGGGGAGAGTTCCTTCACCAGCGAAGTAGGTAAGCCTTCCATCACAGAGGAAAAAAAAGAAATGTATCGGAGGTATCTCAGCCATCAACACAAAAGAGAAGAAAACGTGGACAGCGAAAGTTATGAAGATTTTTTCGAAGATACTTTTCTGGGGGAGAGGACTCTGGAGTTGAGACTCTATTCCGAAAACCGTCTGGCTGGAGTTGGAATTCTGGATCGGGTAGGCGACGTTCTATCCTCTGTCTATTTTTATTTCGATCCCGATTTCGCACATCTTTCGCCGGGAGTCTATTCGATTCTCAAAGAGATCGAACTATGCCGGGAATGGAACTTAAGATATCACTACCCTGGCTACTACATAGCTGATTGCCCTGCCATGAACTACAAAGCGCAATTCGGCCCCGCTCAGCTGCACACACCCGGCAAAAGTGGCTGGCAGACCATCCATCCAGAGCAGTTTCCCGGAAGATAATAAATATATACGATATGGGAAAAAAAACAAACCGAAATACCCGAAAGATTTTCCCCAAAGGCGATTGACCGGCCGATGCCCCATTCAAGATGTAGGTAAAGTGGGAATTTTCTGCCGGCAAGCGGCCCGGCAGGGGTGGTTTGTCTTATGAGAATGAATATTGTCCACATCGGTGCATCGGAGCTCAACTATGAGATACGCCAGATTGCCGAAGTGGCGTACAGAATCCAGGAGATAACCGGACAACCCATCAACTGGGAGAACATTGGTGATCCCATTGCCAAAGGGGAACGTATCCCGGACTGGATGAAAGAGATCATGGTTCAGGCTGTGCAAACCGATGAGGTTTACGGTTACAGCCCCACGCGAGGCCTTCAGCAAACCCGGCAATTTCTCGCCGATCGACTCAACTCACGGGGGGGAGCAAAGATCACCCCTGATGATATCATATTCTTCAATGGACTGGGAGATAGTGTCAGCAAACTGTACAACTACCTTCGCAGAGAGGCGAGGGTGATCGGCCCGTCGCCCGCGTACCCCACTCACTCTTCGGCAGAAGCAGCCCACTCTGGATATCCACCCATTACCTACTCACTGGATCCGCAGAAAGGGTGGATGCCCGACCTGGATGAGTTACGGAATAAAGTCAGGTATAACGAAAGCATTGCAGGACTTATGATCATCAATCCGGATAATCCAACCGGTGCCGTATTTCCGCGCAGCATACTTGAAAAGATGGTCCAGATTGCACGAGAGTTCGACCTCTTCATAGTGGCTGACGAAATCTATATGAATTTAATCTATAACGGTAAAGTGCATACTCCTCTTTCGGATGTGATCGACAATGTACCGGGCATTTCCCTGAAGGGGATTTCCAAGGAGTTTCCCTGGCCTGGCGGACGCTCTGGCTGGATGGAGCTCTACAATCAAGACTCCAGCCAGATGTTTCGCAAATATGTAAAATCCATTCTGGATGCGAAAATGCTGGAGGTATCGTCCACCACGCTTCCTCAGTATGTAATCCCCAGGGTCATGAGCAACCCTCTTTATCAGCAATGGTTGTATGAGAGAAATGCGTTTTATGAAAAAAG
>JBNLFC010000112.1:0-9591 GCA_050305335.1 Leptospirales bacterium | reverse complement strand
CGGTTTCAACATAGGATGTTTTTAGCGCATAATAGACAATAAGCAAAAATAGAACCAGAAAATGGATTCCTGCTTCCAGCGCAAGCTCAAGAAAAAGATTATGTGAATGTGATGTGTTAAACAGTGATTCGAAAAGCAACAGGGAACGATAACCGGATTTTAACCACGGCAAAGCAATTTGTACGGACATTAAATTCGTGACATTTCCCGGACCTCTGCCCAGAAAAGGAGTTTCCCAGATTGATTGAGCCGCCAGGTGCCAGAAAGCAATCCTGCTACCAAGCGTATTTACATAACTTAAATGGGAATGAATGTTCACCAACCTGTCAAAAAAGGCCATAAAAGCGAAAAACAATAGCCCGGCAAAAATCAAGAAATATATGATTTTTTTAAAATAACTTACTTTAAGTTTAATTAAATTTCGCTCCAGAAGCAAATACAAAATTGGTACAAACAATAACACCGGAAAAGCAGATCTAGATTGAGCGGCAATGAGCAAAAATAGTGAAACAAAACTGAAGAAACTGCATAGCAGCAACATTGATCTGTTCGTTTTTCGCAACGTGAGAAGAAGCGAGAAAGGAAAAAGAAGGGAGTAATATGCGCCAATATCGTTTGTATTTATTCCGCCGAAGAAAGTTGCTTTGCTGATCAAAGGAATAAATTGCGACTTGAGAAACGAGTATTCAACCAACCCATAGAGCAAGTAAACGCTGGAAACAGAAGAACCGAGTAAAAAGAAATGGATCATTCGGAAAATCTCAGTTCGAGTACGGTGCCTGAGATTTATTGCGATGATCATCAAGAATCCAACAGCAATCAAAAAAAAGGAATCGACGGAGACAACGGACGAATCGGTGACCAGTGTGGAAATGCCAGCCAGAACAAGAGCCGCAAAAGAAAGCAACACTCCCTTATGGGCTCTGCTATCCAGAACCCTCGCTTCCATTTCCTTTAGAAGGATATACAGGATATACGCGAGATAGACAATATTTATAAAATATGATCGCGAAAAGAATGGAAAACTGCCGAAGTAAGTGATGGAAAAAAGATGAAACGAAAAGTCCAGAGAAGAGCGAAAAATGTTAAAGAAAAAAACAAAAAGAAATGCTATATAAAATATTCTTAATAGATTCCTGTTTGAAGAAATTCCGTTATTTTGCAAGTAGGTAATATCAATGGTCGATATAGTCAATGCAAAAAGAAGAATGATCCAGAAGTCCGCTTTTCGCAAATTGCTCAGTAAAGCGATTTTTCCGGTTGCAAAAAGAAGCGCGGCAAAGAGTGCAAGCGCAAGGACAGTGAGTAAAACCAGGTCCAGTAAAAAACGATAGTTAGGAGTACCTATCACGATGGGAAAGAAGACAAAAAAGGACAAAAACAGAAGCTTTTCAATGGCTTTGATCCAACCCTCCGGCCTGATCTGATGGATGGTTGCAAACATATCCTTTGCTTTTCCTTACCTTGCAACAAGGTTTCCGAAAGAAGCGATCCTCTTCCACAAAAAAAAAATCTCAAGCAATTCAGAGGCTCTCAAGAGCTCTATTTTGCCGAACGAATACCATCTCAAAACCACGAGTTGTTTTGAGATGAGCCCTAAGTAGATATACCTACAAATCCAGCAGGGCGGGAATTGCTCCCCAACTCAATGGACATGCTCACCTGCCAGGATTTATGGCATGGGGCAAACGGCTCAGAGACGATAGTCCCCCCGGAGATCTTCAATCTCTTTGCGAAACCCGGCCCAGAGAGTCGCTTTATCCCCATGAAACGTTGAATAGATCCCCTGTCTTACCAGGTCTACAATCTCGCTGATGCTGAACTTCAGGTGCTTGTAATGCTTGAAGTACTCGTCCGTGATAGAAACGTTGAAAATTTCCGGATCGTCGGTGTTGATGGTGCAAAGAATCCCCTCATCGTAATACCGACGCACCGGATGGTCTTCAGGCCGACGCACATATTTCCCTGTAAAAAGGTTGGATGTAAGGCAGATTTCAATGGGAATCTGCTTCTCACGAATCACTCGTAGCAACGATGGATCTTGAATCGTCGAGGTTCCATGACCGATTCTTTCTGCTTTGAGAAGCTCCACCGCGTCCCGCACCGACCATGGACCATCATCCTCGCCAGCATGAGCCACTGCGTGCAGCCCTTCCGCATGGGCCTGGGCAAAGACCTCTTTATAATCCCTGGCCGGTCCCATAAGCTCGGCTCCGCCCAGACCGATGCCCACGATACTGTTGTACCCTGCGCCCAGCACTCTCTGGAGATTTTTACTTGCATTTTCAGGGCCAAACGTTCTTGAGACATCCACCAGAAAACGAACATCGGGGCCCCTTTCCTGCCTGCATTGTCTGGATAGACGATCCAGAGTCTGAGCCATTTCCTTAAAATCCAGACCGTTAGCAATCAAGCGAGAAGGAGCGAAGAATACCTCGGCATACCTGACATTGTTTGAAATAAGGTAATCTCTAAGATTTTTAAAGATAAGCTCGAAATCATCCGGAGACTTCACGGAATCCAGAATAAATAAGAATAATTTTATGAATTCCTGCAGATTGGAGAATTGATAAAGCTTACCGACTTCTTCTATGTCATACTCAATGTGATTGCGCTCCAGCATTCCTGCAAGTGTATCCCGGGAGATGCAGGCCTCCATGTGGAGATGGACTTCCGTTTTCGGCATGGCCCTCAAAAATTCGATTACCCGCTTTTCATCAACTGTGGGTTCGAAGATGGGAGCAGCTCGATCCACATGGATGCGGGAGGCGGTCGCCATGTCAACGGCCATAATCTCTTCCACCAGATCCTGTGGAGGATTCTCCACTTCCAGCTCTTCCAGGGCAATTTTCTCATCCTGGAGGGAGTTGATTGCACGGTCGAAAGAGATCTGCAACTCTTCGGTGAAATCACGTCCAGTGGGAATACGCGTACGCAGTCGTTTTAATTCTTCCACATCGCGGTCAATTTCCGCAATGCGATTGAAGATCTGTTCCAGTCGAACTACCATTTTCATAATACAAAAATTAAAACCTCACTCCACTCCAGCGGCTCGCATTCTGACCGCCATAATAGGTTCCTTCAATTTTCTTAAGATCTTCGCTCAAAGTGCCCTCGTATCGCTGATGAATAGGATTCCCGGCTCCTATACGCACACACTCTCTGCCTGCACATTGCCGCAGGAAGGATATTTGACTGCCCTGGACTGTTACCCTGTGCAAATATTCCACCGCCCGACTTCCCCAATCACTGAACTGCAGGGTCGCCCCCAGGTATCCGGTGCGCGTTGCATAAACAAGGAGAATGGCACGATGGCCGCTGATATTTGTCGCATATCTCCCCAGAAATTTTTTCTCATCTGCCGTAAGCTGACGAACCGCCACATTCGCAGGGGTTGCGGCCTCTTCAGGATCCGGAAGAAAATCAATCCGCCAGACTATGGAGAGCTCCTCATTTCGGGGGGCGCTCCGATCTTTTTTCCCTGATGCATCCAGCCCCAGCAAAGCAATGCCTTCCTGCTGAATCGATTGGACATAGGCCCGGCTTTTTGACCCATTTTTCAAGGTGATTTCACCATAGCGATCCACCCGGCATTGATTGCTCATTCGACCTGAAAAAAAACCCGCAATGCTAAAAAAGGGAAGCAATAACAAAAGTAGCAAGATCCACTTTTTTTTCCCCTCCTTTTCCACTTTCTCAACCTTCGAAACCGAGCTTAGAGCAGTGCTGGATTGCTCCAGTTTCATTTGAGCATATTCGAAAAGATCAGGGCCCTCCTCTTCTTTCAGCTTTTCAGTTTTTTTCCACAAATTCCACAGCATCAGAAGATTTCCTAAAAACCAGGTTCAATTGAGTCAGCCGAAAAGCAAAGTGGCTATCCTCAACTCTGATTATCGGCAACGAGAAAGACAATGGACACCTGATGGCCGCAGGAATCATCGGCGGGATAGCAAATGGCAACCATCGCAGAAAGGCGGTGTTTCGGTCTTTTTGCAACCGCACCAGCGAACGGGGCCAGTTTCATGGATGGTCACAGCCAGAGGATGTTTGCCCGTATCGTGAACGGCGTGAGAACCATCACAGAAGGGTTGATTGGCCGAAAGAGAGCAACTACACCAGTAGTGTCGAGTGCCAGCCTCTTCGTCTCTCACTATGGGTTCCCCCGGAGGATCAGTTGCTCCAGCCGCGCCTTGAAAAGGATCGTTTCGATTTTCCATTCTGGTAATCAATGTTTTCGACTATGACAGAGGCTGTTTTACGAATAGGCGACTCATAAATTTCCGCAGTGCTGTTCAAAATCCAGGAAACGTTGTGGCAACTCCAGTTGAAACTCCATTTCCCGGTCCAGAAATGGATGGTGAAATTTGATTCTGTGAGCCAGCAATAAAAGCCCGAAGCGATTGAACTCTTTGCTGGAACGAGAATAGAGGGGGTCCCCTACCACCGGCGCTCCGAGATAGGACATATGAACGCGTATCTGGTGGGTCCGTCCGGTATAAAGATTCAAACGAACAAATGTGAATTTGCGGCCTTTTCTGGAAATACAACTTTTTTCCACAACGTAGCCAGTCCTCGAAGGCCTTCCTGTGGGGTTCACCATCATTTTCGTTCTTTCCATCGGATGACGTTTGATGGGTTGGTTCACCTCTCCGGAGGAATCAGGAGGTGGTGCAAGAAGCCAGGCAAGATATTCTTTCTCAATCAGCCTCAATCGGAAAAGGTCAGAAAAACGCCTGTGGGCATTTTCGCTTTTGGCCAGAATCAAAATTCCCTCGGTGGGCTTATCCAATCGATGCACTATACCGGGCCTCAATGGGTCCGGGGCAGGAGGGAGATCTTTCCATCTATGAACAATCCCATTCATTAAAGTAGTTCGCCCATCACCCGGTCCCGGGTGAACGGCAATACCCGGAGGCTTGTGTATGATTGCAATATAGGGATCCTCGTATAACACCTCCAGATCCATCTTTACCGGAGATAGATCCACAGGCTTTTTGCTGATAGGAGTTATCTGAAACTGATCACCGCTTTTTACAACCAGCGAATTCTTTATATGATTATATGGCCCTTCAACACAACCTTCTTTGATCCAGTTTTGAATTCGAGCTCTACTGGCCTCTTTTTCAAGAACATGAGCCAGCCAACTATCCAGTCGCGAACCGCTCCATTCTTCTGTTACAGTGAAGGTGAAGGAATCCATTGTAATCAAGCGACCTATAAGGCCTCTCTTCTGTCATGTGGAAAAAGTCCATGATCGGTTCGATGCCTGGAAATAAAAACTTGAATTGATGTCTTATCAGCAAAATTACCTCTTTTTGCAAAAAAAACCGTCTACTAAATAGCGTAATCCCCAAAAAAAAGGGTTTCCATGACGTTATTGATTCTGGATAGTGAATATATAGATTGGTCAGGGCCGTTACGGCTCATCAGTCATTATTTTGAAAGAAGTAGAATTATGGAGCAAAAAGCATGATCTCAAAAAATGCCAGAATCCCTACACTCATTCTTTTGGTCACTGGAATGATTTTTGCCATCGCCTGCTCGTCTGGCGAAGTAAAGGATAGCTCATCCGAGCAATCCGGCTATAACATGGAGCAAGCGCGTTCCCTTTTCGCTGAAATGACATACGCACCCCATGGACAGGGTTTTGATTACAAAGTCACCAGTGTAGATACCGAAGACTTCAAACAATGGCTGGGTGCGTATCAGGCTAAAATCGTCGAGGCACTGGGCAAAATCGGCGACGGCTATGTCATTCAGGTGACAGGTCATACGGATACCATCGGTCCTCGTGAAAAAGAGGGCAACAAACTGGGCAACGTTTACTATTCTACCGAACGTGCGAAAAATGTTCTGAATACTTTGAAAGAGCTGGGCGTTCCTGTGGAAAAAATGACTTACAAAGGAATCGCCGATGATGAAGTTCTTCCCAATACCGAACACAGGGATAAAAGAAATCGTCGTGTAACGTTTAAACTGGTCCCGGTGGAAACCCCGGCAGAGGGAAACGGAGCTGATCAACAACAACCATCCGACGGAAACTGAGGAGAGGAAATTCATTCAGACAGTCTCAAACGATGGTCTTCATTACGGTGAAGTCGAAGAGCAGTATCATTGGATCTATACTGAAACCAGCTGCGGTTTCGGGTATGCTCTGAAACTTCGCCGTTTTTCAGGAAATAGCGAGGTAGTCGACAATTGAAGGTAAAATCCTCCAGCGATTCACCCGGCGCGTCAAGAGGAGCTAGCGCCAGTCACTCCACAGCTGGCCGAGCCCAGAGCGCTCATGCCGGTACCTCTCGCCCCCTTGAGCGAGCAGAATCTCCGTTTCAAAAAGTCCTGAATGAAGTTCTTCCCCCTCAGTCTCAGGCAGGGACCGATCTCAATCAACTCTGGTCCCAGCTTCCTGATGCCGAAAAGGCCCTCATTGAACTGGCCACGGAGGAGAACCTGAATCGATACCGAAACCTGGTTAAGAACATTGCCAGTGCCACTATCTCCACAAATATTCAGCTGAAAAAAATGAAACGGCGAAATCGAAACGGAGATGATGTTGAGCTTTCGGTACTGCGTTTTGTGGATGAACGACTCAGAGCCATGGTTGCCATGCTCCATTCACCTCGCAATACTGCCTTTCAGATGATGAAGAGCATGGACGAGATTCGAGGAATTCTGCTGGATGTAAAGGATGGGATCATTCCGGAGTAATTATTTCGTTTTCATGAGAACTGCCTCTCTTTTTTTCCTGCTGCTCTTCCCGCTTCTTCCCGCTGCAATCCAGGCAGGTCAGAATCCGTTTCACCTTCCCCCTGGTAGATGGTACCATAAAGAGTGGAAAATCGAACTGCTGATCGAACAGGGAGATGCAAAGAGCGATTTGATAACCATTTTCCATGCAGATGGTTTTACCCTGAAGCGACTCCGTTCCACCGTTGTCATGTCTCATATCGAAGACTATCGAGTTAAAATGGAACAGGTTAGCGAAAAAACAGTTTCGTCAACCACCGAGACCGAAGAACCAAAACAGCCCGACGGGAGCCCGGAAAAAAAAGACGACCAACCCCCACCCCCGGCCAGCAACGAGACCGAAGTCGACCCCCGGGTCCGGGAGTGGATTCACGAATTACTCACACATAGTCAGATACTCTCTTTCAATACCAGCAAAGCAGAGCTGAAAATCCGCGCATACGCTGGCAATCAAGCAGTACCCGAACCGGTCCTTTTTTTTCGCAGGTGAGGCAAATCAGCGCTTTACTCTCCCCTTGCGGGAGAGTCTATATTCATAGCATGAAACACTCACAACTCTTGCTGAATGCAATCAGATTCATTCAGAGTATCAAAGAAACAACTTTTCCTGCAGGGGCCTTTTTGGCAGGTGCCCTGTTTTTGACCGGTTGCTACGGCGGTATGTACGAACCTGGAATGGCTTCCAATGAAAGCGAACTGGGCGCATCCCTTACACCACCTGCCGGAGTCAGCTCTACAAACTACTGGCTCATGGAAAATGATATCAGGCTTTTTCATAAGGCCACGGGTAAAAGCGGATCACGTAATCTCATCTATATTCATGGAGGACCCGGTATTCCACCCGCCACACCACTCCAGGGAATGGAATTGTCAGGTAAGAAATACCGTATCCATTACTACCACCAGCGAGGATGTGGTCTCTCCAGTCGTCCATTCGATCGTTTCCACGACAACTATTACAAAAACATGAAAGAGCTTGTACGCCGTCTGGGTCTCCGGGCACAGATAGCCGACATAGAAAGAATACGTCGCATACTGGGCGATGAAAAGCTCATCCTTGTAGGCCACTCGTTCGGAGGATTCATTGCCGCACTCTATGCTGCCGAATTTCCCCATCGTGTGGAAAAATTGGTGCTGGTAGATCCGGCAGACGTTGTGCGCATGCCACCTCCCTCCGGAGGACTATATAGCTCCATTCGCTCTCATCTATCCAGGGAGAAGCAAATAGAGTTCGACCGATATCTGGAAAAGCTTTTCGATTTTGGCAACATCTTCCATCATAACGAAGCAGAATTGCGAGATTTACAAAATGGCTTCATCCCCTACTACATAGAAGCCAATCGTACGGCCGGATATCCTGAGATTCCCGTCCAGGGTAAGTCCGAGTGGACAGGCGGGTGGAGCGCCATGGCAGTCTTTTTCGATCTGGGAAAAAGCAGTGATCTGCGTCCATTATTGAAACAGATTCGTGCAAAAACACTGATAATCTATGGTGACCAGGATCTTCTGGGTAAAATCTCTTTTCAGGATTATAGCAACATAAAGAACGTTACTTACCATGCTATTCATGGATCAGGCCACTTCCCAATTTCCGAAAAGCCTGTAGAGTTTTCCAGAGTTGTCTTAAACTTTCTTCAAGGGGACAATTAATGCAGTACAGGATCGGTGAATTCTCTCGAATTACCGGGTTGAGTATCAAGGCCCTTCGACTCTACCATGACGAAGGGCTTCTGACGCCCGATTATATCGATGAGGACTCAGGCTACCGCTACTACAGCGAAGAAAAGATTTCCACCGGATTTTTAATCTCTCGATTAAGAGAACTGGGCTTCTCTCTGAAAGAGGTTGGTGCCGTTTTATCGGGATTCCACAGAGAAGAAGGTTTTTCCTCTGTATCCCACATCTTTGAAAAAGGATTACAAGAGTCAAAAATGCTCATTCGCAAAGCAAAGGAGCGTGAACGTATGCTACGTTCCTTTATTCGAGAAGAGCTGGACGCGGAGACAAATATGCCAGCAGAAAAGCAGAATAAAATAGAAGAGGTTGAATACATCACACCCGGTCCCTGGGAGATTATATCCCATCGTTTTTCAGGCCGATACATTGATGTAGGACAACATTTCGGTCGGCTCTACAGGCTGGCTGGCAGACATGCTCTGGGTCCCGCCGGTTCGTTCTACTATGACACAGAATATAAAGAGGAAGATGCTGATATAGAATGTTTTATTATACTGAAGAAAAAGATCCAATTAAAAGATCCATCCTATGCAACGGTGCGCACCATTCCTGAATTCCGGGCAATTTCCCTGATTCACCATGGTGCCTATGACCGGCTGGGCAGATCCTACGAACGAATCTTTCATCACGTTCAGGAACACAACGAAAAATATACCATCCCGACAGGTGAACTCTACCTCAAAGGCCCCGGTATCTTTTTCAGAGGGAACCCGGAACGTTACAGAACCAGAATTTTTCTACCACTGGACAAAAGCCTGGCAGTGTGAATTTAAACAAGATAGGGATGATGAGAAGGATGGTTTTTAAATAAATTTACACTTAATTTTTTAATTTAGCCTCACCAAAAAATATCACTACCAGGCATCATCCCTATCTTTCCCATTCTGTTCAAAAACCGTAATTCATAAATGCTGATTCCTACTCCAGCGCGATGAAATCCTTTGACTCATATCCCCGGGATTATCATTGTGACTGATTTATGGCTCTTATAGATACTCATTGCCATCTGGATATGGTCCTCCAGCTTCAGGAAGTCCTGGACGGACTGGTACAGGACGCGGGCCGAGGGCTCCATGACGCCCTGGAACCCGGCGGCGGATTCGAGCA
>JBNLFC010000111.1:0-9620 GCA_050305335.1 Leptospirales bacterium | reverse complement strand
GAGAACTCATCGTTTTGCGATGAGTTCTTACTGCGGTATGTGCTTGTCCGCAAACCTGGAGGCAGTCTGGTTCCAGGTCTGGATCAGGATGGAGCGATCCTGATTCAGAGACTCAAGTATTTTGTTGCTTTCGGTTATGGCTGCGTTGACCTGGGCTACCTTTGCATTGTAGATGTCTACCTCTTCCTGTGTGCGTTCTTCGGGTCTTTTTTGTTCCATTGCGGTTTTCATGTTTTGAAAGGACTCTACGAGCATCATGATCTCTTCAATTCGGGCGAACTTCTCTTTTGCTTCTATTTTTGTGAAAGCAAAGTAGTTTTTGCCTGCGGAGATCACGCTGGAGTCTTTGTGGTAGGGGTCCAGATCATCAATTTTTTCAAGCGCCTCTTCGGAGGCTTTCTCCAGCGACAGGCGGTTCTGTTCGATTTTACCCATGTCTCTGGATTTGAATGCTTCTATGAGGTAGAGCTCTTGTTTATTCACTTTGAAAAATATAAGATATAAGTTGTTGTAATAGTCCATGACCTCCCCGGCTACTTTGAGTTTTTCTCCGATGGGGTCTGTAGAATGGGTCAACCGAATGTTGTTGGCTGCCGCGAAGTTTTTTTCAGCGGCCATCAATTCTTCACTGGCCTCATTGAGTTTTTCATTGGCTCTTTTTTTTGCCAGGAAATAAGCCTCCATTCGGTCGTAGGACTCTTCGGCGACTGCTTGCATATCGACGATCTTTCCGTAGTCTTCTCTTACAATGACATCCAGGGTCTTTAGAAACTTTGTAACAGCATCTTTCAACTGTGGATCGCCTTGATAGGCGGGCTTTTTTTCCATGACTTTGATGGAGCGCTGCACTGTCTTGATCAGCGCCTGTCTGCGTCTATTTACCACCGCGATGTTTTGAATGTGTGCCATGGCTCGCACATATTCCCACATATCATGGGAAATGTTGGTGGCAATCTGGCTCATTCCCTCCAGGTATTGCACCGCTTCACGAGTGGATTGGGCCATCAGCGAGGAGGAGATCAAGAGCAAAACCAGCAGGATGATTCTTGATTTAAGCGGCTGTTTGTGGGATTTGTACCGGGCTTGCTTCTCTTTTTTTATGAATATCATTCTTCCACCTGTTCGATCATATCGAGTGCGATGTTGTAGGTTTCATCAAGGTATATATCTTTTTCTATCTGCTCTGTCAGTTGACGATTTCTCTCTTTTTTATCCCGGTCTAGATTGAGAAGTTCTTTTTGTGCTGGGTAGTTGTCGACAGTAAAATTTCCCGATGATTTCTGCAAACCTCTATCCACGTTATCCAGCATTTTCCATTTCCTATCCATATCTTTGAAAAAGTCTTCTGCTTTCATGGGAAAAGTGCTCCCGGGTCCGAATTCTTTCTCCAGTTGAGAGGATAACTCCATAAGTTTTTCAAAGCCGGGATGATCTTCCACTCTGGATTCGCTTTCGCTCCTTAAGTCATCAATGTCCAGTTGCTTGCGTTTTAAATGTGCAACTCTTCTTTCATAGGGACCAACCTTGAGAGGATGGAGCATTTTATCTTCGGTTGTGATGAAAATAGGAGGCGGGCCTGGAAGCTTAATATCCGGCTGGATACCTTTTCCCTGGTGAGAATCCCCTTCCAGGTTGTACATGAGTTGTACAGAAATGTTTATGGATTCTTCGGGCTGTGTGCGACTTTTCATGAGTTGGTTCAGTTCGTTTGAATTTCGAACCACGGGATATCCATTCTGTTGTGTGGCTTTGCCAAAGGTACGGGACCCTACCACGACAGCCCTGTTGTAGTCCCTCAATGTTCCGGTTAATAATTCGCTGGCTGATGCACTGGCCGAGTCTACCATAAGAATCAAAGGGCCATCGTAGACTGTTCCCCGCGAAGGATCTTTGCTTACCATGGATTCGCCTGAACCGTTGACGTTTAAAAAGAGGGGACCTTCGTCGATAAATAGTCCGGCGAGTTCTACGGCTTCGGATACCAGACCTCCACCGTTTCCCCGGAGGTCCAGGATCAAGGCTGCGATCTTTTCTCGCTTCAAATAGTATAGCGCTCTTGCCACATCTTCAGCACATCCCCCCTTGCCAGTGCCTGTGAGATCTGCATAGAATGCGGGAAGAGAAATGTATCCGACCTTTTCTTTGCCTTTCAGCACAAAGGCATCAACAATATTGGATTGGGAGGGAAGGGAAGCTTTTGTCAGCGGTATATGAATTCTCTGGCCGTCTTTTTTTTCCAGGACAAATTCCAGAGTCCGGGCGGAGCGATCGCTCAAGAGCCTCCCCAGCTGGCGATGTCCGGCTTCGGTAATTTCATAGTAGCGATTGTTTCTGGGGTCGCGGATCGCGATGAGGATGTCATCTTTGTCAACGCGCCGACTCTTCCATGCAGGTCCTGATGGAATGACTCTTGCGATTCGTGTTTCTCCTGTAAGCTCTTCTTTGAGGATAATTCCGAATGATGTGGATTCCCGGGACAGGGACTCTTCCAGATCCCTGATTTCGTTTAATGTCATATATTGTGTATGAGAGTCGTAGAGCCATCCTATGGTCTTTATAAATATAACGGCTACTCTATGATCAAACCCTCCGGTGGGATTCCGTATCTCATCAATATCTTCCAGCGCAAGGCGCTTTACTGTCTTTTCCAGATCTCTACGGTGGTCTTCAAGATATTTCAATGGATTAGAAGGCTTTGTATGTCTGGAGCTTAAATAGGCCAGATTCAAGACGCGAAATTTCAGCACTCTTTTCCATCGAGAACGAAGTTCATCTGGAGTATCCAGGTATTCTGTATCATCACCGGTCTGACGTTCGAATTTTCCCTTTTGATTGTAGTCCAGCCCATCTGCCAGTATTACCGAAATCCGCTCTCTGGTTTCGTTGATTCTTACTCTGAACAGAGAGAGGGCTTTTAAGAAAAAGTGGCTCCGGGAAAGATTTTTTAAGTCGAGTTCGTTTAATGGTATGGATTCCAGATTTTTCACATCTTTTCTGGTAAAATGGAGACCGGATGCGTCGAGATTTCGAATGAAATCATGCTTGAGCGATTTATAGAAATTCTCGTCCCGCACTGCCGGTTGCACATGCAACTGATCCAGCATGTTGACTACTGTATAGGGGGAGTCAGACCTGGGCGCAGCCCCCATGAGGCAGGGGGGGATAATTATGCAGTACAAAAATACTATTGTAAGCCGGATTAACGCAGATTTTCTATTGATCTTCAAAGAAAACTCCAGGGAAGATAAATTTCACACCTGATCAGGAATCTGCTGGCCATTTCCATGAGAAATGCCAACCCTGCTCTTTGTAGAGAGAGAATAACTACTTCAGTATCAGGAGACCTATTTATGTCTATAAAGTTACTGCGTATCGCAGCAGCCCTTTTTTTTATTCTTCTTGGACTGGCCGGTCTATTGCCTCACGTCGAGGAGAGTATTTTTTCGTTGAATAACCGAAATATGACCATTGAAATTCTTTTCGGTGTGGTAGAGCTGGTGGCAGGAGTGGTTCTATTGCTGGGGCTATTTAGTTACAATGGAGTCAGGCTACTCCATACGGCGAGTCTGGTGATTTTGATCTTCTGGATTGCCCGAATTGTACTGAGTAAGCTCATCTGGAGCAATCCTGCTGGCTACAATTTGAGCGGACTTTTCCAGTGGTTTTTGGTTTTGAGTGTGGAGGCTCTGGTCGCTGCAGCCCTATGGGTTCTTGTGCAAGCTTATCATCGCAAGTGGTGATGGACTTCCCTCGCAGACGGATGGAGAGATTCCTGCTCCAGGCCTTGAATGAAGAAATTGACCCGGTTCTTGCCAGGTTGCAAAATGCCCCATGACTCAGGATGGAAAGAGTGACCGGCAGGTCGAACACCAGATACTGGCCAGGAAGTATCGTCCTCAGCGTTTTACGGATGTTGTGGAACAACAAACAGCGGTTCGCGCACTTCTGAATGCAGCTGCCGCTGACCGGCTGGGATCCTCCTATCTATTCTTTGGTCCCCGGGGAGTGGGGAAGACTACCATTGCCCGCATTCTGGCCAAGCGGGTTAATTGCACAAATTTGCAGGGCAACGAGCCATGCGATGAGTGTGAATCCTGTCTCTCTATCATACATGGGAATTCATTAGATGTGATCGAGATGGACGGTGCATCCAACCGGGGCATACAGCATATTCGCGAACTGCGGGAGAATGTTCGTTTTCAGCCCATGGTGAGCAAAAAGAAAGTCTATATCATCGATGAAGTTCATATGTTGACTGCTGAGTCTTTCAACGCTCTTCTGAAGACGCTGGAAGAGCCTCCTCCCCATGTGCTTTTCATTCTGGCCACCACGGAATATAATAAAATTCCTGAAACAATTCTCTCACGATGTCAGATCTTTATTTTTCGCAAGGTTCCTATTAAAGTTTTGCAACAATATCTGATGGATATATGCAGCCGTGAAAATATTTCGGCGGAGGAGGAGGCTCTATTCTGGGTAGCTCGAAAAGGAGATGGTTCGGTCAGAGATAGCCTTTCGTTTCTAGAGATGGCCATAACCTATGGCGATCGTACAGTAACCACCGTACAGGTGAAGGAGCTTATGGGCGTTCAGTGGAACGACCTGTTCTTGCAACTCACTGCACTTCTAATGAACCGGGAGAGTCAGGCCGCAGATCTGGTAAGACCAATTCATGACATTTTTCAAGAAGGAGGCGATCTGAATCGTTTTATCTGGGAATACCTGGACTTTTTGCGCACTGTGGCACACATTCAAAGCGGCGTTGAGGATTCAGAATTTCTGGCTTTACCCTCTGGCGAGATTCACAATATAAAAAATACCGTTGCAAGCCATGATAGAGAGAAGGTAATTTTAATATTTGATACTATTTATGATCTGCTTTTAAAAAACAGTGCTTTGAAACTGCGCAATTCTTATGAAACTCGCATACTCATAGAGATGACTCTTTACCAATTACATGAGCGTTTGCATAAGCCCTCGCTCACAGGGATTTTACATAAAATCAACAGGCTGAGTGCAGCCATTCACCAGGGAACTCCCTATTCTCCAGAGGATGACATTCAGACGAGATTTTTGGGGACCATGGTGGATCCTTCCAGTCTACCGGGTAACTCATCCTGATAATGATCAGGGAAAAGTGCTTTCATGCAATATTTCCATTGCGGAAGGTTAGATTTGCCCATTGTGATTGAAAGTCAAGGGTGTGACAGTTTCCTTGACATAAGGGGTTTTTCGGGATATAAGGCCAGATTCAGGCAGGTACCGGCGGCCAGAATATCGGACGGTTTTACTCCCACCACCGGTACCGTACCGCCCACCGGGGGCGAATTTTGTCTGGTTGGAAGGCAGGAAAATATCTATGAATTTAAACTTTGGTGATATGTTCAAAAACCTCGCGGGTATCAAAGGTCAGATGGAGACTCTGAAAAATCGCATGGCCGGTATGAAGATTACCGGGGAAGCTGGCGCTGGAATGGTGAGTGTTGTGGTCAGCGGAGAGGGTGTATTGACGGATGTAAAGATTGATCCCTCTCTGCTTGATGCGAAGAACAGGGAGATGGTGGAGGAGTTGATCATTTCCGCTACTAACGAAGCTCTTCGCAAAGCAAAAGAGGCCATGGCACACGAGATTCGTAGTATTACGGGAATCAACATTCCGGGCATGGAAAATTTTTTCGGTGGATGATCCATGTATTTCCAGGCACTGGATAACTTGATCCACATTCTTGCAACACTTCCCGGGATCGGTCGTAGATCTGCTGCGCGAATTGCCTTTCATCTGATTCAAAATGACGATCGCTACTCTGTCGAATTGAGCAGAGCCATTCAAGAGCTCAAAGAACAGGTCAGGTTCTGTTCGGTATGCGGTTCGCTTTCGGATCAAGAGCTATGCGAGGTCTGCTCCGACCCATCGCGAGAGAACCAATCAATATGTGTTGTGGAGGAGCCGGGTGATGTTTTTTCTATCGAGAATACGGGTGAGTTTCACGGTCGTTACCATGTCCTTATGGGTGTCCTCTCTCCGCTAGATGGTATTGGTCCGGGAGATATCCGACTGAAAGAGCTTGTGGAACGCACTGCGGCAGAAGAGATTAGAGAAATCATTGTTGCTACCAATCCCACTATGGAGGGCGATGCAACGGCTCATTATATCGGCGAATTGCTAAAAAATACAGATATATCAATTACTCGTATTTCCCATGGTATTTCTACAGGCGGTTCCATTGAATTTGCGGATCGCGCGGCACTGGCGCGGAGCATCAAGAACCGACGTGAGCTGTAATGCTAGAATTTTTTCTGGCGATGATTTGATGATTCACATAACGCAGTGCCTGTTGGAGCTCACTTTCTGAAACACAGAATACGCCCTGGATCAGGAATGGGTATTCTCCCATTGGTATTCTCAATACGAACGGAGCTCTTCTGAGCAAAATTTCTGTGTTGTTTTGTTCCATGCAATGAGATGACTATGGTTGAAAGATTATTTGCAGATTTTCTGGTCTTATTTCACTTCGGATTCATTCTGTTTGTCATTCTTGGTGGTTTTCTGGCAATTCGCTGGCGATGGCTCATCTGGTTGCATATCCCCTGTGCACTGTGGGGGGCGGTTATCGAGTTTACAGGATGGATTTGTCCATTAACTGAATGGGAAAATCGTTTACGTTTTCTTGCGGGTGCTTCCGGGTATAATGGTGGATTTGTGGAACACTATATAATGTTCATCATCTATCCTTCTGGTTTGACACGAGAACTGCAGCTTCTTCTCGGGAGTGCCGTTCTTGTTATAAATCTTGTTGCGTATACATGGGTTTTCATTACACGAGAAAAAGGGAACTCACTCTGAACATTGAGCGGCTTGTTCTCAGAGTCTTCTGCAATTTGCGGACGGGTCTAAAAAGCAAAATTTCTAAAAAAACCCGTACCAGAGCGAAGATTGTTCGTCCCCGGGTACGGGTTTTAACCTATCCTTGAGCTGCTGTAACCTTTGACTCAGGCCCTTTTTTTCTTCATAAGAAGAATTGTTCCCAGGCCTACCGCACCGATCAATACTGTGAGAATAATCACAGCTTCATTTCCCGGGCTGCCCTTGAGAAATGCCAGCAAACCGGATGAGGATTCGATATACGGGTATACGCAATTGGCGTCGTAATTCGCATACCAGTCTCTATATTGTGTTCCATGGGATTCATACCAGTTGTCAAAATCTGGATAACACCCATTGCTGGAACCACGATCATCGATATGTCTACTTTCCATAGGCCAGTTCCATTGCCGGGGAACCATGATAGCCCAGGGAAATCCGTCTCCACTGTTCAGATAAAGGTCTTTGCCGTGCTTAAACACTTTCCCCGGGAAGTGGACTTCCTTTTTGTTTTTTTGAACATAGATGTAGGGGTCATAGGGAGCCGACCCGATTACGGATACATCGGCAGGTGATGCGAAAACGATGCTGACATCTGCATAGTAGCCTGGAACAAAGCTATCATCGTTTGTGACATTCTGTCCGGCAATGGTTGTGCTGCTATCCGGTAGCACTGGAATGTTGGCAGTGCTCGTATAAGAGTTTTCATCTTTCAACACACCGTCTGGATCATACACTTTTACTGTAACTGTTGCGGAAAGATTTCCCGGAACGTTCAGATAGAATAAATGGTTGAAAGCTGCACCTTTTGCAACGTGTTGATAGCGGGCATTGATCGCTGCAACCTTTCCCTGTGCGTTTACATCGTGGCTTGATTTCACAGAGACAACATAATCGTTGAAATCTGCGTCCCCTTTGCCGGGGTATTGGTCTTCGAATGCCATGGTTCCCTGGCCGTCTTCAAAATCAAGAATCCTGGCAGATCTGGTAGGATCGGACGGGAACTCATCTTTTGTATCGGGTACGGAATCTTCATCAGAATCGGTGATTGAGGATGTATCCACTGCGCTATTGGATGTCACGACACGGATAATCCCCGCAAGATTGGAAACGTTCACAACGCTGGAGTAGAGAACTGTATCTCCCACAATGATTTCCAGTTTCACACTATCCAGTACGTCAGGTATGGTGAATTCGCCGGTTGTCTTTCCAGTTTCTCCCGTAGCCGCCTGGAATAAAACCTCCTCAGATCCCCCTGAGGTATCGGTAATTCGAACCAGTGCGGGCGAAAGAGGGCCATTTTGATCGTTGACTGTTAAGTCTACATTGACGCTTTTCGTAGTACTCAAGTCGAATGGCTGGCTTTCATCGATAACCTGTTCCACGTCATTGACGGCGACCGTAACACCCTCCGTGGTTCCTTCGTCGGTTGCGGCATCGCTGCCTGCGGCGGTATCGGTACCCTCACTAACCCCCGTTTCGGGTGTCACTAACTCACCATCCCCCCCTGACCCACCGAGTAACAACATGGCTAGCGGATTATCGCTACTTTTTCCGCAGGAAAGGACCGTCAAAATAGCTGTGAGTGCTAGAAAAACTGATATTTTATTGAACATGGAACTCCTCCCAGGGGGTGTCGCAAGGCCTACCCCATTGCGCAGGAAGGCTTTCTGATTGTAAGTTCGCTTGCGGACATCCCATGCTTTGATCCGGGTTAATCGGATAGATTAGGAAACGAACAAATTCTTAAAAATACAACGAAAAAGGATGCGCTTCGAACCACTGGAATTGGCTTTGGTACGGGATTTTGCCTCAATGAGGGATTGCTGAAAAACTGGATTGCCCTTGCAATGCGAAATGACATGGTAATGATGGTTCAACGCTATTTTAAAGATATCTTTGCATCTGGAAATACAATCAGGAAATTGCAGTATGGCAATGCAACTTGGAATTAAAATCATAATTAGCCTGTCAATTATACTGATTTTTTTTGTATATTATTTTAGAAATTTTATTTTCAGTCGTTCTATATTATGGCAGTCTAAATCCTTTTTTTACGGAATTCTTTCCAGTGTCGCTGTGATCAGTATCCAGCAGTTGATCCCGGATATGGACAATGTTTTTTTTACGGCTTTTTTTCAGGCTGCTCTGGTTGAAGAGATTGTTCGATTCATTGTCATTGCCTTAAGGATACGATATAGCTCGCGGAATTTTTCTATTTTGGAAGGGACCTTTGACGGGATCCTGATAGGGTTGGGATTTGCCTTTGCAGAGAACCTGCATTTTGCGTTCAATCGTCCGGGGTTTGGAATTCTCCTTCGAAATGTGAGTGCGGTTCCCATGCATATGATCGCATCGGGGATGATGGGATTCTTTTTATCCTATCGCTTTTTATCCCATCGTTCTGGTGAAACTGGCCCCTTTTATTACAGCAGGCGCGGAAACATGGCCGCACTGGCCCTGATGCTACCTATCCTGTATCACGGACTCTACGATTCGCTTCTTCTTCTGGGTTCGTTCTGGAACTATTTTTTGCCTGCTTTGATCATTGCCGGATTTGCTTATTTGCAATATTTAATTGCCAGAGGGAGAACGATTTTTTCGAAAAACCTGCTGGATGCTCTCGGTGTGGATGCAGATGAACTGGATATTATACTTCAGCAGAAGGAGTATGAGAAATGGATTAACGACTTCACTGTCTGGCAGGGGAAAAAGATCTCTTTTTTTGTCAGCGAACGCAAGCCCCTGAATTTTTTCA
>JBNLFC010000110.1:0-9672 GCA_050305335.1 Leptospirales bacterium | reverse complement strand
GGGTGTGCCAGGTCTCTTCGGTCTACTGGATAAATTTACCTCCGTGTCGTACGCAGAAATAAGAGAGCCAACCAATGACGGCTCCAACGGTAATCCACGTACAGGATTGGAAACCAGGCCCGTGAATATGTCTGTGGTCTGGATCATGAAAATTAAATAATGACAGCCTGAAGAATATATCATTGACCTTCTTCTCCTCTATTGATTCTCCTGGTTCGTTCATGAAGCTGCTGAAGAGACTGAAAGACCTGCTGGCATTTTGCATTGTAATTTTGTTCAGCTTTCCTTTTTTAATACTACCTTATCGTACGTCACTTGCCTTCGGACGGCAACTGGGACGTTTCATCTTTCGCATCGCAGGCAAACATCGTAAAATCGTACAGGAAAACCTGAGGCATGCCTTCCCGGAAAAATCTGCTGAGTGGCGAGAGGCTCTTGTACGTAAGCATTTTCTTTATCTGGGCGAGGTGCTTGCCAACGCAGCCTATGGCTCCCGCATGACGGAAAAATTCTTTGAAGACCGTGTAGTCTTTGACGAAGGCTCCAGAGAGATTGAGCGAAAAGCCCTGGAGCAGGGTACAGGTATTGTATTGATCTCCGGTCATATCGGAAGCTGGGAAGTTCTGGTACAGTACACCGGCTACGTCCTCAAAGGAGGCGGAATTTATAAGCGCATCTCGAATTCTTTTCTCGATCGTTGGTACAAAAAAGTTCGTGAAAGAAGTGGGATTCAGCTATTCGAATTGCAGGAGCGTACGGCTCCCATTAAATATCTGAAGAAAGGCGGGCGCGTAGGATTTGTGGCGGACCAGCATGCAGGACGCGCAGGAATTTCCGTAAATTTCATGAATCGACCCGCCTCCACCTTTCGTGGTCCGGCTCAATTGGCGGATATGTCCGGTTCACGAATGCTCTTCTATTCCTGTGTGCATGAAAAAGGTGGTAAATTGCGGGTCCGCATCCAGGACCTGGGCTTTGTGGAAAGAGAAAGTTTCACAGATCGGGACGAAGCGGTCACTCATTACACCGGACTATGGGTAAAGGCTCTGGAAAAGGTAATTCGAGATTATCCGGAGCAATATTTCTGGGTACATCGTCGCTGGAAAACGCTACCGCAGGAGATACCGGGAGTTACGTGAGAGAGTCTCCCGGTCGTCCGTTACAATCTGTTTGACATAATGCGAAAAAGGTGCCATAGCTTTCATTGAGTCTGTTAAATTGTAGCACTGACGGCTCCATGGAGGCCTTTATATGGATACAGAAAGTTTGGTAGCTTACTGTGGACTTTTTTGTGGCGAATGTGCTATCAGCAAGGGCATCATCGGAAAAAAATCCAGGGAGCTGCTGGACCAGCTGGAAAATCCTGACCTCCAGAACAGGTTGAAAGAGATGCCTGACGGGATGGCTATCGATTTTGATAAGATATCTGATTCCAATGACATCGCGAACGTACTGGATGCGCTCTCCACTTTCAATTGTGAACATGTTTGTAAAGATGAGAAAGATGCCACCGAGTGCATTATCAAGGATTGCTGCAAAAAAAAGGGTCTGGAAGGGTGCTGGCAATGCGATCTTTTCGAAGGTTGTGATACCCTTGGCTGGCTTCGACCCGTTAATGGAGAAGTGCCTTTTGACAACATTCGTCAGATTCGGGCTGTAGGTATGGAAGCATTTCTGGCTGATTAGAGAATGATTGCTTCTAAAATTTTCTGGATTAACTTCCGGCTTGCACTTGTGGGTAAAAAACATTGCTTTTTTTTCTGGCATCTTATAGTTGTCATTGATGCTGCATTGAAGAACTGAGTTTTCTCAGCACTTGATCCGGCAGTGTATCCGGGGGGAAAGCAGGAGAGTGTCGTCATGAGGTATAATTCTTTTGCAAAAATGCGAAATGGTTTTCTGTTAGGAGTCGGTTTTTCGGCAGGCTTTGCAGTGACCGGCCTCTTTGCCTTTACGCTCCAGCACGGTTTTTATACATTTCAAACAGGGGATTCGCTCTCCTCCAGCCAGATAAATCAAAACTTCGTAATGGTAAATGCCCCGGTGGGAACCATAGTGGCCTGGCATAAAAGTTTGCCAGGTGTACCTCAGGATTTGCCGGAAAACTGGGTGGAGTGCAATGGGCAAACCATTGATGATCCAGAATCGCTGCTCAACGGCCAGAGCGCTCCCGATCTGAATCATCCCTACAACGGTTTATCCTATTACAGCGAAGGTGTTTTTTTGCGAGGGCACACAGTTTCAGGGATATTCGAAGAGGATATGATGCAGGGGCACTGGCATAGTGACGCCAACCATGCTCACACACTCGAAATAACGCACCAGGATGCCCCTGATTATAATGGCCTGCCAGGAGGTCCACTTGGTGCTATTACTAAAACTACATCCTGGGCGAGTGCAAATGTAAGATCCCCATCCAATGATACTGCCCATGGTGACCCACGCACAGGATTTGAAACCAGGCCCGTCAACATGTCGGTAGTCTGGATCATGAAAATTAAATAACCATATTTGAAACCATGCTACTGCCGGGGACTTCCGTGCTGGTTTCTATCGAAATATCGTCCCCTTTCGAATTCTCTGGCTCAACTCTTCCAGAGCTTCTTCCAGGCTCAATCGATTCATATCCAGGATGGTATCGGCCACCTCTTCGTACATGGGCAGTCGCCACTCCAGAAGAGCCCGGTAGTGGTCCGTCAACGCAGGGCGGGCAGGATCGTTTTTTGCCTCCGCCTTCTCCATCAGAAAATCAATACTCCTATGAATGTATACAATGTGGCTTCTAGCCTTGAGGAGGCCAATTTTTCGATCTGATGGGCTTTCCGTTTCTTCCGGCGCAGTGGGAGCTTCCACAAGTATTCCTCCCCCGCAATCAATAATCAGATGATCCATATCACACAGTTTTTTTAGAATTTTGTATTCTCGTTCCCGAAAGCCTTTCCATCCTTCATCTGCCACTATGCGCTCTATTGTAACCCCTCCGGCTTCGTAGGAGATGAGGGAATCCGTACTCAAAGATAGCATTCCTGTAATTCGGGAGAGCTTCCGCGAAATTTTAGACTTTCCGGCGCTACGCGCGCCAATGAGGGCAATATTGGTAATACCTGGCATGGTCAAAAACCATGTCCGGCTACAGGCTTCTCATGTCAAAAATGTATTCCATAATCTCGGGCAGACTGTCGTAGAGATGGGATAACTCGTCACCGGTGAGCCGAAGTGTGGAAATAGCAAAAGAGGAGAGGGACTCGTTTAATCCCCCTATATCAATGCCGACGCCGCTGGCCAGAGCGATTACGTTGCCTATATGCACTATTGAACAGAGCTCCGGGTTCACGGTCGCTTTTTCGGGGAAGTAGTGGTCGCGGACTGCTTCAATCAATTCATCGGGGAACTTCCATATACCCAGAAGACGGCCTCCCAGTTCGGTGGATGTGTATCCGGTGAATTTCCGTTCCATATCGCTGAAACGAGAGTCCGGATGCTTTTGCATCTCCATCTGTACTTGAATATGAAGCCTGCGAAAATGGCTGGCCATGATTACTTTGCCTACATCATGCAAGAGTCCCGCGGTGAAAGCGATATCCCGGCGTATTCCCACCTTTTTTTTATCTGCAATCCTGGCACATAATTCAGCCACCAGTAAGCTATGATCCCAGAGTTCGGCAGCTTCAAGCTTGAAGCCTTCCAGATCCACTTTGAGAATATCTCTGGATGCGGTAATAATAATGATGTCTTTCACCACATTCAAACCCAGTACCACAATGGCCTCTGATATGGATCTGACTTTGCTTGCGGGTCGAAAGTAGGCTGAATTAGAAAGCCGCAGAATCCCGGCGGTCATAGCAGGATCCCGGGATATTTCTTCGGCCAGCTGTTTAATGTCCACGTCGGGATTATAAGCCAGAGCAATAGCACGCTGAGCAATGGCTGGCATAACCGGCAGGCGATCGATATCGCTGAGTGCTGCATCTATCTGGGCCTTTATTTCTTTTGCGCTCTCTGCCATAACGTTTACCGAATTTTCATTCTACGATTCTTATTGCCTTCGAAATCATGTGTTGTAAGCAGCTTTTTTTAAACTGCTATCCAGAATATTTTAAAACTATGCCTTATAAATATATTTCTCTTTCCCATTTGCTCTCATGAGGACTCGTCCATCATCCAGAAAAAAGGTTATGGTTCTTCCTGCAGACCCACCCACATCTTCCAGAATTACAGGAACTTTGAGTGCATTCAGCGTCTCTCTGGCCACACGGACATTTTCGGTCCCGATATTTTGTAGAAACGCTGAATGAATGGATTCAAACATGGATGCCCCGCCAAAGATTCTGGCTGTCAGATCAGATGCTTGCACTGCGTGAGCTTTACAGATTTCGGTAAAAAGACTTTCCACCGCCGGTCGCGCATATTTGCCGCGATTGATAATTTTCCCGCCAGGCGCTTCGCCCAGAAGCACATGGGAAAGGCCCCCGACTCGATGCTTTGCACTGTATAATACAATGCCCACGCAGGATCCCAGTGTGGTCCGCAATGCATCAGGGGTGCCCCCTATCTTCCACTCGGCCACGCCTACATTGATCAAGCGACCTTTTCCCGAAACTGTTTCCAGGAGCTTCTCCTTTTTTTAAAGTAAAATAAAAATAGAGTGGTTGCCTCTCCCCTGTATTCCAATCTGCACCGGGAGAGACGTTTACATTGGACACAAAAAAAGCAATTGATTCAACAAAAAAAAGAGTGGGATCTCCCTCAATCAAAAAAAAGATTTCGGTAAAAAAAGGTAGCCAGCAGAAAAAAGGGTCCGGAAGCGATATAAAATCGACTATCGAAAGAGATAATTCCGCGCCGCTGGAAATCATCCAGCTGGATGGAGTTGAAATTTCACTCCTGGGTACCGCTCATGTGTCTCCCCGATCAGTGCAAGATGTAGAGGATTACTATCATAAACTGAAGCCCGCTGTCCTCTGTGTGGAACTATGTGAATCGCGTTACACATCTATGATGGATCCTGAAAGCTGGAAAGAGCTGGATATTGGCAAAGTGATCCGTCAAAAAAAGCTCGGTCTTCTGGCCAGCAATCTGGCACTGGCAGCATTTCAGAAAAAAATCGGCGCATCCACGGGCGTTTCTCCGGGAGAAGAGATGCGCACAGCATGTAGACTCTCTCTGGCCGACGGAAAAAAGCCTTTGCTTGTGGACAGAGAAGTGCGCACAACGCTCAACCGGGCATGGGGTAAGATCTCTCTCTGGAGTCGTATGTGGATTTTTTCCAATCTGCTTGCTTCCCTGCTCGTAAAAGACGAGATCGATCCTGCTGAAATTGAAAAGATGAAGCAGGAAGATATACTGGAAGATCTGTTTCGTAATCTCCCGGCTCGTTATGAATCCGTAAAAAGGGTGATCCTTGACGAACGAGACCAGTATCTGGCCGAATCTATTCGAACGGGCGCTAAAGAGCTGAGTCAGAATGGAAAAATACGAGGAAAAAAAAGGATACTTGCCGTGCTGGGTGTGGGCCATTTGAACGGCGTTACCCGCATTTTAAAAAGTGGTGAAAGGGTAGACCTTGGTGAACTGGATCAAACCATTCCACCCTCTCGCTGGAAAACCGTGTTATACTGGGGAATTTTTGGCGCACTTGCTATTTCCATCGCATGGTATGTCGGCAACCAGGGCGCCGAAAAAGCCCGTGAAGCAATCATTGCCTGGATTTTAAGCCGAAGCGCTGCCACGGGTATTGCCGCTCTTATTGCAAGGGCCAATTTAATCACAGTGCTTGTCACTGTGATTCTGGCTCCCGTCTCTTTTCTTCTCCCCGGTCTTAAGCTTCCGATGGTTTCCACACTCACTGAAGTCTGGCTGAAAAAACCAAGGGTGGACGATTTTGAAAGCATTGCTTCTGACACCAGCGATTTGTCCCGCTTCTGGAAGGCACTCTACAATAACCGGATTCTTCATCTCTTCTGGATATTAACCATGGTTACAGTGGGATCATACGTCTCGTACATGATCTTCGGCTGGATCGTGATTCACGGGATATGATATGGCCCTCGGGCAGGGTTTCTAACAGGATTGGGAAGTGAGTGCGAGTGGCCTTCAACCAGACGTGCATGGCACACCCGACAGTGCAGCAGGATTGCGCAACGGTTGAGGCTTGCGATCATGGATGTCGCGCGACTCAACTCGGGTGTGACCATGATACGTCTTATTCCTCCATGGCCAAGGTTTCCCTTACCGAGAGAGTTGCGGCCCTGTGGGATGGTAAAAGAGAGGCCAGATAGGCCAGAAGCAGCGCTCCCATTAATGTCGCAGGAAAAACCCACGGGAGATAGGCCGGTACCAGAGGCATGCGAAAGGAAATCTCCCCCAGTAGCTTACCCAATATAGATCCTGCTGGAATGGCTAGAAGAGAGCCAGTGATCCAGCTCAGAAGTGCTATGACAACACCTTCCAGAATGAAAGATCTGCGAACTCTTCCGGGCGTGGCTCCCATGGCCTTGAGAACGCCAATCTCCCTTCTCCTTTCCAGAACGCTCAACATCAGAGCGGAGAGAAGTCCCAGTGCTCCCACAAGAACCAGCAGGAGAGAAAAGGCTGATAGAACATTGGCCAGAATGTCCACATGGCTTTCCATTGCGTTGAGATGGAGCGTTATGGGGTAAAGCCACAGCGGGGACAGTGATTGAGATCCCAGCAATTCATCTATCGTCTCTACCAGTTCACCGCGTTTTTGTCCGAAGTTATGTCTGGATTGGAAACGCCAGACGGAAGAAGATTCATCGCTCCGGGGTAACTTCTCCCAATCCACCATGGGAAGGTAGATCGTGGCTGGCTGTCCTGTTTCCTGTACCACTCCGATGACTCTCTTTTCCTGGATTTCACCATTTACACTAAAGCGAATGGTCTGACCATTACGCCAGCCATTCAATTGCGATCGGGCAAACTGGTTAATGATTGCGACACCATCATCCTGTGCAGAGAACCATCTTCCCTGGATCAAACCGGGTTGCATGAGTGCAGGCTTTACAGGTGCACCCCATACGGTAAGGCTGCCATGCCCCCGGTCAGGGTAGACAAAAGAGATAGGTGTTTCACCCTTCTGGTCCCATGCCGCAGAAGAACGTCCCCACTTCTCCAGGTTCACCTCCCTGGAAAGAGGAGAAAGAGCATGCTGGATTTTCTGATCCGGAATGCCAGAGTCCATCCAGAGCTCTACATCATAGAGCCTGGCTGCGAAGTTGCGCTCTACTGTTGCTTTCCAGGCGCTGGAGATATTGAGAGATGCGGTGAGCAGCGCGACACCGAGAGATAGCAAAGTCAGAGAGAAAAGCGTTCTGGCCGGACGACGCATCAGATTCCTGACAATGTAGACCGCATATCGTATCGTTGCAATGCTGGAGAGGGAGAGTTTTTGAAAAAACGCAACCAATGTGCCATCAGTAGACCCGCTATCAACGCCTCTGCTGAGACCCTCACGAACAGAAATACGACTGAAGCGGATAAGTCCAGGCAAGGATATGACCAGCGGGATCAGCACCGTGGCGCCAATCTGAAGCCACCAGGCCCATGGACCAGCATTGGTGCTTTGCAGCTCGATGTTCAATGCATGACCTATGGTGTTCACCCAGGCTTTTGACGCATGAATGGAAAGAGGAATGGCAAGAATCAGTGCACCGAAGGAGAACAGGGTCATCATGAGCATCTGAATGCGCACCACGGAGCTTCCTGTCATTCCCAGAGTTTTGAGAATGGCTGTGGATTGTTTTTCACGTTCCAGCCAGCCAGTCAGTATGGATGCTGTCAGAGCGGCGCTCAGCAGCAGAACCGCAAAGGCAAATCCCATCAAAAGTGTAAGAATGGTCTCCATCTGAGATTGGTGTGGATGACGTCCTGGAGGAGGGATCTTAATCTCAATGACTCGGGCACCGCCTGTTGCCACCACGCTAGCGATGCGTTGTACGCTCTCTGCAATGGCTTGCCGATTTTGAGGATTGCCCTTCAGCCGGACCCAGAGCTCATCGGGTTTTTTTCCTGTTATTGTATGGTAAGTGGCATTGCTAATATATCCATCCACTGTCTCTTCCATGGTGGACGGAGCAATGGCCGGATCATACACAATCTGGCTGACCGTTACAGTTCTCTCTTTTGCTCCCGGTAAGCTAATTTCCAGCTGTTCACCAGGTTGTGTCGAGATCAGAGCAATGCTGGATTGTTCCAGCGCCATGGATCCATCGGTCACTGGAGCGTTACCTTTCACCGTAAATACTCGGGCCATACTCTCACCATTGATCCGGGGCTTTATAAAAAGGAGCAGTCGTTTCCACTCTCCACCATTCTCGCGAACTCTTCCCACGATCGTTGTACGCAGCTCTACCGATTCCACTTCTGGAATTTCTTTTATTTTGTTCAGCATGGAGTCATTGAACTCTTGCACATGGAGGGCGGCATGGAGAGGCTGCGAGGATTGGTAAGCGTTGCTCATCTCTCTGGAAAGTACTGAATACCCCCTTAATACAGTTCCCAGAGCAAAGGCTCCTATGGAAATGGCCACTGTGATCAAAAGAGATGCTGCTGCATTGGCCGAAATATCACGAAGAAACTTTTTGTAAATGACGGGGATCATTGGCGAACCTCCTCGAGAACTGCTTCGCTTATCTTTGCCAGATACCCATCCCTCAGGTGGAGGGATCTATGGGCATGGAGCTCGGCGTCGCTATCATGGGTGACCATAACGACGGTTTTTCCACTTTCTACCAGATAGCTGAAAATTTCAAAAACCTGAGATGCGCTGGCTGAATCCAGATTGCCAGTGGGTTCATCGGCCACAAGAATTGGAGGATCATTGGCGACGGCTCTGGCAATGGCAGCCCTTTGTTGTTCTCCTCCGGAAAGCCTGGACGGGAGTCGATTCTGCAAATGTAAAATCCCCATCTGCTCCAGCGTGGTTCGCGCTTTCTGTATTCTGGCGTTAGCCGGAATACATTCTCCCAGATCCATGGCAAGGAGAATGTTTTCCATTACCGTAAGGGAGGGCAACAGATGGAAGAACTGGAATATAAATCCAACATTATGGGCCCGCCAGAGAGACCTCTCTTTTTCGCTCATTGTATGAATGAGCTGATTTTTTACGCGGATCTCTCCACGCTCGGGTCTGTCCAGACCGGCCAGTAGATTGAGAAGTGTGGATTTGCCACTTCCGGATTTGCCCACAATAGCCAGCCATTCACCTTGCTCCACACCAAAACTGATCCCATCCAGTACTGTGTGCCCCTGCTCATACTCTTTCGCAACATTCGATACCTGTATAAAGTGACTCATGAAAGTTTCTCCTGTAAAATTCTGAATAAGTGTTTGTTTACATACACTATGTTCGCTATTATATAGCATGGTCGATGGAGTCTGTCCAGGGACTCAGGGAGGGGAACGTGTCGAAAGCGAACAGATCAGTGAAATTTTCCGGAAATTTTCCGGGCAATCAGCAGGAAGATAAGAGGGTCCGGCGAACAAAGCGCCTTTTGAAAGAGGCCTTGATGGAATTGATCATGGAAAAAGGATACGACGACGTGAGTGTGCAGGACATTATAGATCGTGCGGATGTGGGGCGTACCTCTTTCTATTCCTACTATCGAAGTAAAGAAGATCTTCTTTTAAAAAGCCTGGACGATTTAGGTGATC
>JBNLFC010000109.1:0-9817 GCA_050305335.1 Leptospirales bacterium | reverse complement strand
CCTCATTATCGATTTCTATAATTCGGAATTTCTCCATAGAAGCCTCCGGTGAATTGAATGATTTTAGCAGTGGTTCAACTTCGAAATACACAATATTTCAAACGACAGATCTGTCAATGCAATATATCCTATTATGGGATATATTCGAAAACAGGTTATTCTCCCATTCAGTGAAAGATAAACCCCTATTTGATCCAGACTACCAGCACTTTCTGAAAAAACTCAGAAAGGCGAGAAAAGAAGCTGGTTTTACACAGGTAGATGTGGCCCTGAAACTGGGAGTGCCGCAATCTTATGTTTCCAAATGTGAGAAGGCAGAACGTAGAGTGGATGTAGTGGAATTGAATCGATTTGCGAAATTGTATAAAAAGCCACTGGAATATTTTGTGGCGAAATGAACGATACTATATTGTTTAAGATGCTCAAATAATCAAGGATATAAACAATGGGAAGTATACAGGGTGGGAGAGCCAGGGTTGATGTTGGGCGGTGAGATAACCTGTTTTTTCCTATCTATTCAATACCCGGAATTGAAAATCGATAAAAATACCAGGGATCCGATGGAGCAAAATCTACAGCCACCCAGGCTGTGCCAGGCACATTCAAACGCTTCTTTGTATCGCATGACGGTATTCTTCCTGGCATTTTTCTCTGCATTTTTACAATAGAGACGACCTTGCAAATCTGAACTATTTGATGTCTTGCCCCTGCCTGGGGAGGCTTGCGTTAAATGCAACCTGGGTGTTGACAGGTTTCATTTTGTTGATTGCAACTATATTTGTTGTCTATTCGGTTCATTAAATGATAATCTGTGAAGTTACCCACAGCTCAATGTAACGGACGTGTAGTTCGCCGCCACTCTTTCTGATCACCCCGCTATCTTCCCCATCATTCCCATCCTGTTGCTTAGCCTGTAGTCCATCTTACGTTATATTCCAATCAATTGGTTCAATCTTGTGTTTCTTCAGATACGCGTTTGCCCTGGAAAAGTGTTTGCAGCCAAAGAATCCGTTGTGAGCCGATAGGGGCGAAGGGTGGGCTGCCGTTAAGATCAGGTGTTTGCGCGAATCAATGAGTGACGCTTTACTTTTTGCATAACGTCCCCACAACAGAAACACAAGATGATCACGCTCTGTAGAGAGTTTGCTGATGGCCGCGTCCGTGAACTGCTGCCATCCAAAGTTTTGATGGGAGGCTGCCTGATTGGCCCTCACTGTTAGAATGGCGTTGAGAAGAAAAACGCCCTGCTCGGCCCATCCGGTTAATTCTCCATATGGGGGGAGGGGAATTCCCAGATCGGACTGGATTTCTGCGAATATATTCACAAGTGATGGCGGAGGGGGCACACCTTTGGGTACACTGAAGCAGAGTCCGTGGGCCTGGTGTGGTCCATGGTAGGGATCCTGGCCCAGTATCACCACTTTTACTTTTGAGAATGGAGTGGATTCAAAGGCGTTGAAGATCAGTTTTCCCGGCGGATAAACCGTATAACCTGCTTTTTTCTCCTGTAAAAGTAATTTCTTGATCCCGACCATGTAGGGCTTCTGGAATTCTTCCAGGAGTGCCCTTTTCCATTCGTTCTCCAGTTGTGGATTCAATCCCTGACTCATATAATTGCCCTGCTAGAAGCAAGAGTGATCCATATCAATAGGCTCTGGCAAAAATGACTCGCTGGCTGGAAGGTTTGCCTGTGAGAATGCATTTTCCCTTTTCCCGGGGATTGTTCAATGGAATACAGCGAATGGTTGCTTTCGTCTCCTGTTTAATTCTCTCTTCGGTTTCGGAAGTGCCGTCCCAGTGAGCATAGAGAAAGCCGCCTGTCGTCTCCAGTCTCTCTTTGAATTCATCATAACTGTTGACCTGGTAGCTGTTAGCATTCAGCCGATCCGTGGCCATTTTCAGTAGATTTGACTGAATCTCATCTAGAAGATTTTTTATAAATGGCCCTATATTTTCCAGAGTCACACTCTCTTTGCTGCGCGTATCTCTCCGGGCCACCTCAATGCGATTCTCCTTCAGGTCCCGGGGGCCGATTGCCATCCGCACCGGAACACCCTCCAGTTCGTACTGGGCGAACTTGAATCCAGGACGGGTTTTGTCATCATCGTCATATTTTACGGTGATTCCCAGGTCGCGAAGTTCTTTTATAATCTGGTCCACCCGTTCGCCTATGGCACGCCGCTCTTCATCGCCCTTGTAAATGGGAACAATGACCACATGGAGAGGAGCTATTTGGGGAGGAATGACCAATCCTTCGTTGTCTGAATGGGACATGATCAGAGCACCAATGAGCCTGGTGGAGACTCCCCAGGAGCTTGCCCAGACATATTCCAGAGCCCCCTCTTTCGATGAGAATTGCACATCAAAGGCCTTGGCGAAATTCTGGCCTAAGAAGTGCGATGTGCCTGCTTGCAGCGCTTTGCCATCCTGCATGAGGGCTTCTATACAATAGGTTTCCAGGGCACCGGCAAACCTTTCGTTGGCTGTTTTTACACCCCGGATCACCGGTATAGCCATTTTACTTTCTGCGAAGTCCGCGTAAACTTCCAGCATACGCTCCGTCTCTTCAATGGCTTCTTCCTGCGTTGCGTGGGCTGTATGTCCTTCCTGCCAGAGAAATTCCGACGTGCGAAGAAAGAGTCGTGTGCGCATCTCCCAGCGCATGACGTTAGCCCATTGATTGATCAGCAGTGGCAGGTCCCGGTACGATTGTATCCAGTTTTTATAAGTGTTCCAGATAATAGTTTCAGAGGTGGGGCGGACCACCAGCTCCTCCTCCAGCCTGGCTTCGGGGTCAACCACGATCTCCCCGGATTCGCTATTTTTCAGTCGGTAGTGGGTTACAACCGCACATTCTTTGGCAAAACCCTCTACATGGCTTGCCTCTCTGGAGAAAAAGCTTTTGGGAATTAAAAGTGGGAAGTAAGCATTCACGTGGCCTGTCTCTTTGAACCGCCGGTCCAGATCGTCTCGCATTTTTTCCCAGATGGCATATCCATTGGGCTTAATGACCATACATCCACGAACTGCGGAGTGGTCTGCTAATCCACCTCTGATTACAACATCGTTGTACCACTGGCTATAATCTTTCTCTTTTTCGGTAATTACTTTGCTCATAGAATTCCCTTTTTCTACGAGATCTTTTGCGATAGGATCTTTGTAAAGCGCAAAGTGAGGTATGTCCCGGTAGCTTTTTAAGCATCCTGTTTATGTGCTGCCCCTTTCTGAAGAGTCACAGAGTTTTTCACGAATGGCCCCCGGATCAGTGAGATTAGACGATTGTAAAAAAATGTTGACAGAAAGCCTGGTATGGTTTTTATGACGATTAGAGTAATTGCTCTAAAATAGTCTGGGTTTTAATAGCTATCATAAGCAAACCGATCCGGAGGGGATTATGAAATCATGGATACGGGTGGTCCTTGCTCATCCACGATATACATTATTATTGATTGCGCTGGTAACGCTCTTTTTCGTGGCGGGTGTCGCTCAACTAAAAATGGATGCCTCTCTGGAAGCGTTAATGCCTGAGGCTGACCCATCATACGTTATGCTGAGACGTGCCCGGGAAATCTACGGTAATAAAAAAAGCATCATGATTATGGCCGTGGAAAAACAAGACTCTTCGGCCATAACAGACGGAGAGTTGTTTTCTGTGATCATCCCGCTGGTGAACGAAATCAAAGAGTTTCAGAGTGGGGACAGTGTCAGGGATCAAGAGCGGTTGAATCGTATAGCGGAGCTGGCCGGTATGGAACAGCCAAAAAAGACTGTTGCCACTTCTTCGGAGAGGGCGGACCGGGAGGCGCAAAAAAGCGATGATGCACAATTGGATGCGATGATGCTGGGAAGCAATGGTGATTTATCTGTCACTCAAATTAGCGGTGACCACGCGGCGATGAATCTGGCGGTGAATGGTGTAGATCTCTGGGATATTTCCGACGATAGTCATCTCGTACCCAGGGAAAAAGAAGATCTTCACTTCCATTCCCAATATGCTATAAAAGCCTATCGTCCAGTGAGTATTCGTCAAATTGCCCTGCAGCTAGATCCGGCATCCGTGGCAATGCTTTCCAGTATTGCTGCGGAGATACTACCTGGCAAAAACGAAGAGCAAGCACTAACGGAAGGTGAGTTTCTATCTCTTTTTCAGGAAATGGAGTTTCTCAATTCTTTGAAAGATCAGGAAATTTTAAAACAGATTCTGGATCCTGTTTTTGGGGAAGATGTAAACGCTACTGTTAATCGACTGGAATCGGTCAAGCTTATGACCAAAAGTGAACGGGAAAAAGGTGGGAGACTCAATGCTGAAGCGTGGCAACGCTATTTATTACGCATTTCTCTAAATCCGCAAAATAATAATCTTATTTTCTCCAAAAATGCCCGGGGGGAAATTTCCGCTTTCGGCGTTACGATCTTATTCAAGAATCTTCACGATTATTCAGGCATTACACGTTACATCCGCGGTATGGTAAAAAAATATAACAAAGAAGGAAAAGTTCATATTTCCCTTGCTGGCGATAATCTCATGGATCTTGTCCTCAACGAAGTCAGCCAACGTGACACGGGAAACTTTTTATCTCTTGCTCTTTTGACTGTGATAGCCACCTTTTTTTTGAACTTCCGTTCCTGGATTGTCACTGCCGTGCTTACTCTCTCCATAGTTCTTGGAGTTGTCTGGACCATGGGGGCCATGGGATGGATGGGCATTCCTCTGACTATGACTGCCACTATCCTGCCGCCTATTCTGGTTGCGGTAGGAAGTTCATACGGAATTCATATTTACAATCAATACTATCTGGATTCCATCCATGGGCAGAAGCTTTCGGGTGAACGACTTGCGGCTTCCCTTTTTCGTATTGCACCTACCGTTGTACTGGCAGGTGCCACGACGTTGCTCGGGTTCCTCATGCTGGGTTTTACAAAGGTGAGCGCGGTGAGAGAGTTTGGTCTTTTTGCCGCTCTGGGGACGGGCTTTTCCGTGGTGGTAGCCGTGCTTTTAATACCGGCCATATTAAGTGTATTTCCCATCCATGTCCAGGAACGTTTTAGCAAGAGTGGAAAGGGAACCCTTGTGGACCGCCTGGTAGAGCTAGTGGGTTCTCTTGTCATTCAAAGACCAGGAATGGTTTTGATTGTCGCTCTTGTATTGATTGCAGCGGTTGGTACCGGCATTCAGCGGCTGACTTCTGATAGTTCGCCCATCACTTTTTTTCGCAAGGATTCCTATATTCGTCAAAATATGGAGAGAGTGGATCACCTTTTTCACGGAAGTTACACCCTGGATATTGAATTTGATTCCGGCACAAAGGGCGGGGTTTATAATCCGGAGTTTTTAAAAAAAATGGAAGCAGTGCGAAGTGCGATTGAGTCGTTGCCGGATCGAGAGCACTTAATGATTCTCAATACCCTGAGTTATTCAGATTTCGATAAACGTATGCATATGGCCATGAATGCTAACAGCCTGGATTACTACAGGATTCCAGATCAGGAATCGACGATCCGCGACTACCATGAAATCTTTTCTGGAGAGGATGATAACTCCGACGGTCGGCCAGACATACTGGATTCGTTTGTGGACCCCTCCTTTCGCAGAGCTATTTTGACTTTGCGAATTGGTGAAACCCCGGGGCGCTCTGTCAGCACCGGGGTTGCCCAGGATATTGAGTCCCGGTTACGACCAATTCTGAACCGTGAGCTGGCAGGCACACCTTATAGCTGGCGTACGGTAGGTCTTTTGAAGTCGTACAATGAATTAAGAAAATACATTGTTTATGGCAGTGTAGTAGGGCTCTGTATGGCACTATTGGTAGTTGCTCTTTTTATTCTACTGGCATTTCGTAGCTATCGGGCCGCTCTTATTTCTATCATTCCACTGGGAAGTGCTATGATTCTCGTATATGGTGCTATGGGCTATTTGAAGATTCCTCTGGACACTACTATGGCCATTCTCTTCTCCATTGCCATTGGAATCGGCGTAGATGATACAATTCATTTTTTAAAAACTTTACGTTATCATTTAATCCACCGGGAGGATATGGAAGAGGCTTTGCTCCATACCTATCACGAAGCCGGGCGAGCCATTGTATTTACGACAATGGCTCTTGTTCTGGGATTCAGTGTCGTCACTTTTTCCAATTTTGTTCCCGTGGTACGTTTTGGATTACTGATCATGGGAGTGATGATATCCACGACGCTGGGTGCTCTGGTCCTTTTGCCTGCTGTAATACGCCTTTTTAAAGTGAGGATTGAGAAGTCTTTTCTGGAAAACAGTAAGGTTTTTGTAAGTGTTTCTAACTTTTTAATGAACGAAGGAGGAGAAAGTGAACAGTTATAAAGATGTATCGCATAAGCAAACACGTCGAAAGCTCGAATTTGCTTCGCTGGCAGTCGTTTTGTTTGCATTGTTCGTAGTTTCGGTTCCCGGGGCGCTTTTTGCCCGCAGTGCCCTGGAGATTATTCAGAAAAATGATGCTCTTCCTTCTCCCTCCAGTTCCGAGCTATCCATGGCTCTTGTGATCGAGAGAGGAGGTGCCAGGGAGATCAAAGAGTTTACACTGAGGATGAAAAAGGTATCCAGCGAGACACGTACGAGAATCAGTTTTCAAAAACCTACCAGAATTGAATTTTTGAGTCACTCCGCTGCCGGGATAGATACTGCTCAATGGATCAAACTATCCAGCCCTGTAGTGAGGCGAATTGCTTCGGGAGAAAAAAATTCTTCTTTCGTAAACTCTCACTTTTATTACGCAGACCTGGAGACTCCAGAGATCGCGGATTTCAAATATTCTCATCTGACCGAAGCGAAGTGTGGTAGTGATGATTGTTACAAGATTCGATCGGAAAAAAAAAGAGGCGAGAAGGTTTACAGCCATACGGACCTGTACATTCGTAAAAGCGATTATGTCCTGGTCCAGGTGGATTTTTACGAAAACGAACGACATACTAAAACTCTCTTAAATGAAAAGATAGAGTGGATCCAGGGGATTCCCACACCGCGAAAAACCGTGATGTCCCGTGCCGATGGATCGGGGCGGAGTATTCTATATACAAGAAGCATCCACCATAACACACCTCTGGCAACCAGCCTTTTCAATCCGGACGCGCTCTGATCGAAATGTTTATGCTTCAAACTGGATGGATCAGGGGCGCTCTGCTTTTTTTCCTGTGCCTGCTGCCAGTGATGCAAGCGATGGCACAAACATCTGATGACCCATCCATGGATAGCCTGGACAGCCAGTTTCTGGTAGAAGATCCGGATTCTGAATCGAAACTACCGGTGGACATAACCGGGTATGTGGAAGCACGGATGGTGGCGGGTGACGCGAATCGTGTCGATGCCGCCATCAACGCTGTTTCCGGAGACCATTCTGGATGGAGCCGCAAAGGAATTGTGGAGGCAGAGGGTCGCGTACGCTTGAACGGAAGTTATGTAGGCGAATATTTCAAAGCGCAAGCGATTGCTGATCTTTTTCTTACCCCGGCCAGAGACGATCTTGCAGATCCCCACATGGGAAAACCTCTGGATCCCCTGGACCTCTATCTTCAATGGGGGGACATTTTTCGCTGGAGAGTTGGCCTGCAGCGTTTCGGTTGGGGCACTGCCGATCTTTTTCATGTGGTGGATTATCCGGACTCTTTCAACTTTTCCAGGTTTTTGACCGAGGAGACCGATCGTATCTATCGCGGAAGAGCTGCACTGGACTTTCTCTATTCTGGCTCAGGTCTTTCCCTGGAGGTAGCTCTTCTTCCAGTTCACAATCCCGATCTTTACGCACCACGGGAAAGTTACTGGTATGCATCACCCGCCGCCAGTGATTTGATGTACTACGATATGCGGGCATTATACATCTCCCGGACTTCCTATCCAGTAGCACTCTCACTTCCTCAGGTCATCGCTTTTCCTGTGGACCTCCCCTCCGTTTTTCAGGCTATACCCAATGGCAATATGAGTGCAGCTCTGAATGAATTTCGTAGCAATCATATCTCATTCCACAATACACCTGTCCTGAACGAAGGAGAAAGTGTGGCCGCTCATTCTCGCAATTTTTCGGGAGCCCTTCGTGTGGGAAAGAGGATTGATTCTGTGGATCTCCATTTCTACTACTTCAACGGTGTTCCTTCGTCCCCTTTTTACACCATGCGAATGGACGCCTCCTCCACAGGCGCTCCAGTGATCGAAATTGATACCCGCTACGGAAAGGAGGAGAGCCTTGGTATGGATTTTGCGACCGGGGGAAAATCTTTCACCTTTCGGGGAGAGATCTCCTATAATCCGGCCCATTGGGGCGCGTCGGTAAAACCTGATACATGGGGGCGTGCTGCGAAGGGGAAGATGGTGGGATATACCTTGTCTGCCGAATACATGTTCCATGGAGATTCGGGTAGATTCAGCGTGGAGTGGATGGATCGCGCATTTCTTACTCCAGGGATGATGGCGGAGATGTTTCGCGATATTATGGCTTTGCACATTGAGGAGACCTTCTTTGACTCACATCTGAAGCCAGGCCTATCCATTCTAATAAGACCGACTCAACGAAAACCGGGGTATGTAGTTTTCCCCGAACTTACGTACGAAAGCGGAGATCACCTTATGATTTCCCTGGGCTATTTTTTTATTAAAGGGAACGGAGACGATCTACTCCAGCCATATGAATTGCGAGACTGCGGTTATCTAAAAATCCGCTACAGATTCTTTTAAAGACCAGTCTCAAGGCCTTTCCATGGATTCTGAGACCGGCAGGCGGTATTTATTTGGTTGAAGAATAGCGACTCTGACAGAAGGTACTGCTATGGGGCGTAGTGAAACCAGAGAAAAGATATTGGATACCAGTCTGGCACTTTTCAACAAACACGGTACTTCCGAGATATCCACCAACCACATCGCCAGTGAAGCCGGCATCAGTCCTGGCAATCTCTACTACTACTTTAAAAACAAAGAAGAGATTGTGCGTGCTCTGTTTGAAAGGATGATTAAAATCGCTGACAGAGTCTGGTTGTCGGAAGGGAGCGGTCCTGAATACGAAATATATCGCTATACGCAGTTGATGGACCTGTTCATGCATTTTTTTGCCGAATACCGCTTCTTCTTTCAGGATTTTATATACATTATGCGGCGTGATAAAAAGCTGACGCAACTTCACCGTAAAATGGTGGAAGATCGTATTAAAGTGGCCGGTCACATGTATTCTAGATTATGCGACGCTGGCCTGGTGGTTCCTCTTCCCGAGGAAGAACTGGAAGCAGCCAATCATCGTGGATGGATCATCAGCAGTTTCTGGTTTGTTTATCTGGAGTTTATGGGTCGAAAGATCGACGAAAATGCCATGAAAGAGGGGACATGGCAAATGATTTCATTAATGTATCCTTATATGACACCGGAGGGTCGAAGAATAGCCGAGCCAATCTTCCAGAAATATCGAATTTCGAAAAATGCGAAGAAACAGGCCGTATCGACAACTTCGTCAAAGCGAGCGGCTTGATGACCGGCGCGTACGAAGGCATGTGGTTTAATGATTCGGATGTCTTCAAGATCATTGAAGGTGCAGCATATGCCTTGCAAATTGAGTCGAATCCGGCGTTGGATGCTTACCTGGATGCGCTCATCGCCAAGATTGCTGCCGCCCAGGAAGACGACGGTTACCTGTACACACCGCGCACCATCGATCCTGAAAACGTACCCTTACCAAGTGGACCGGAGCGCTGGTCTTCCCTCGTGATGAGCCATGAACTCTACAACGCCGGACACATGTATGAGGCGGCAGTTGCGCATTATCAGGCGACAGGGAAAAGAACGCTGCTTGATATCGCCATCAAAAAT